>NZ_KB235898.1:552691-791398 GCF_000332155.1 Kamptonema formosum PCC 6407
CTCCCCCTCTCCCCCTCTCCCCATCCGTAAAAGCGATAAATTATATCTCGTAAGGGGGTTTTTGGTTCAATTTTTGTGTCGAAAACCTACTAAGTGTCGAAATCCATATAAATTAAAGGTTTCACCGATCCATATAGGCCGACAAGACTTTAGAATAATGCAGTGAAAATTAGATTCTGTCGGGGTTTCAGCCATCAGCAGTAAAAATTCCTTTTTTGACCCTCTGTCAAGGGAATCTGTGTCTGCTAGGAGTTGTGTGTCAGAGTTCTAGGTACTGAGAATAGGGAACGCCCCGAAATCCATACCTAGAACTGCAAACCCCCAGTCCAACGTGCAGCTAAGAGCTGAATGCTGTTTAACGTAATTGTGCAAACCTTAAGGAGTATGCCAGATGAACAAAGGTGAATTGGTTGACGCAGTAGCAGAAAAGGCAAGCGTCACAAAGAAACAGGCTGATGCCGTGTTGAGTGCTGCCCTGGAATCCATCATGGAAGCTGTTTCCGATGGCGATAAAGTGACGCTGGTGGGTTTTGGCTCCTTTGAGTCGCGGGAACGCAAGGCTCGCGAGGGTCGGAATCCTAAGACAGGCGAGAAGATGGAAATCCCAGCAACTAAAGTTCCTGCTTTCTCGGCGGGCAAGTTGTTCAAAGATAGAGTCGCACCGCCTGCTGAGAAGTAGGAGCCGATAACTGCGGAACTGAGCTTTGACTCGACCTGTACACGGGGGAAATTTAACTTGGGCAGCAGCACTAGCTGGCTGCCCTCCTACTGCCATTCTGGATTTTTCCGCTAGTATCAGTCCTTTGGGGCCTCCTGAGTCGGCTAAGCGTGCGATTCAGTCCCACCTAAGCGACTTAGGAGTTTACCCAGACCCCGATTACTGCCAATTGAGGGAGGCTTTGAGCCAAATACATCACCTGAGCCCTGAGTGGATTCTGCCGGGGAATGGCGCGGCAGAATTATTAACTTGGGCGGCTTTGGAGTTGTCAAATTTGGCTCGAACTTATTTGGTTACTCCGGCTTTTGGTGATTACAGGCGGGCATTGAAAACTTTTGGCGCAACTGTGCTGGAATGCTCGATAGATTTGGGATTGGATGTTTTAGATTTGCGATCGCCAATTGAAAATCTCCAATCTCAAATCCCCAGTGCAAGTGGTTTGCTGCTGAATAATCCCCACAATCCTACGGGGTTGTTATTTACATTAGAGGCGATCGCACCTTTTTTGGAGAAATTTGCTTTAGTCGTCGTAGATGAAGCTTTTATGGACTTTCTACCCCCTGCACAGCAGCAAAGTTTGGTTGGGTTGGTGGCAGAGTTTCCCAATTTAGTGATTTTGCGATCGCTGACTAAATTCTATTCGCTGCCGGGACTGCGGTTAGGTTATGCGATCGCACACCCTGACCGCATTCGCTGCTGGCAACAGTGGCGCGACCCCTGGCCTGTCAATACCCTAGCGGCGGCCGCTGCTGCTGCTGTGGTGCAAGATAGCGCCTTCCAGCAGCAAACTTGGGACTGGCTAGCTTCAGTTCGCCCTCAGTTATTGGAGGGTTTAGCGAAGTTACCAGGATTGCACCCTTACAAAAGTGCAGCTAACTTTTTATTCGTAAACTCTGAGCATTCTGTGTCTTGGGTACAAAAAACTCTATTGGAACGTCACCGTATTCTAATCCGCGACTGTCTAAGTTTTTCCGAATTAGGCGATCGCTTTTTCCGAGTTGCCATCCGCACGGAGGCAGATAATAACCGCCTCTTAGCAGGACTAGCAGATGTTCTAAAATAAGGTAATTGTTAATTGGTAATTGGTAATTGGTAATTGGTAATGGCTAATGGCTAATCGCTAATCGCTAATCGCTAATCGCTAATCGCTAATTACCCATCTCCCCTGCTCCCCCGCTCCCCCGCTCCCCCGCTCCCTCTCTTTCCCTAGCCCCTAGTCCCTAGCCCCTAGTCCCTTCTTCATTTATGCTTGACTACGATGTGGTGATAATTGGCGGCACTGCTGCTGGACGATTTGCCGCACTCACTGCAACTCACCTCAAAGCTCGTGTCGCTTTGATAGAATCCTCCAATAATGGGCAAGAGTTCTCGTTGTCGCCTAAACATTCTTCATTTGCGAGGTTAAGATACAACCAAGCTTTGCTAGGAATGGGTCGCTTTGCTAAACAAATACGTTTTTTACAGCAGTTTACTACACCGATAGAGGATAACTCCGTCGCTGAAATAGCCCTGGAATTTGATATAGCAAAGCTATGGATTTCTGGGGTAGTCTCTAACCTTGAGGAAATCAATTCTCCTGCTGCATTAGCAACTGCTGGTGTAGATATTATTGTTGGCAAAGGTGAATTTATTATTAAACCAGATCTCGCCTTTGCTGTGAATGGTAGACTGTTAAAATCGCGATCTTTCCTCCTTGCTACTCCTCCTCAACCTGCAATTCCAGACATTGAAGGGCTGTTATCTACAGGATATTTTACGGCGGACAGTAGACAGTTAAGCGAATTAAAAAAGCTTCCAAATACTTTAGTTGTCATTGGTGGAGATCCCGCAGGTGTAGAACTGGCTCAAGCTTTTTCAAGGCTGGGAGTTCGGGTGACGATGGTGCTTAAAAGTTCTCACATTTTGGCTAAAGAAGATGCGGATGCTGCTCGTTTAGTTCAAGCTAGCATGGAAGCTGAAGGTGTTCGGATTCTAACTCAAACTGAGGTCACACAAGCCAGGATTATTGATGGTAAAAAATGGATTCAAGCAGGGAATGAGGCTATAGAAACTGATGAAATTTTGGTAGCTGCTGGTTGCAGGATGCCTAACTTAGAATCTTTAAATTTGTTAGCAGCGCGGGTTGATTTTAATGAGAAAGGATTGATTTTAAATAATAAACTGCAAACCACTAACCCTCAAATTTACGCTTGCACAGATGTTACTGGTGGTTATCAATTTGCTAATATTGCCAATTATGAAGCTAAAATCGCTGTAAAAAATGCGTTATTTTTACCAATTTTCAAGGTAGATTATCGCGGTATTCCTTGGGCTATTTTTTCCGATCCCCAATTGGCAAGAGTTGGTATGACTGAAGCACAAGCTAGAACTAGATATGGGGACGATATCGTAGTTTGTCGAGAATATTTTAAGACAGCGGATAAAGCTCAGATAGTGGGAGAAACGACTGGTTTTTGTAAGCTAATTGGTCGTCGTAATGGGGAGATATTGGGAGCGAGCCTGGTTGGGCCGCAGGCTGCGGAGTTAATACACAGTCTAGCTTTAGCTATGCGTCAAGGGTTGAAAGTGAGTGCGATCGCGGAACTTCCACACATCTGGCCGACTTTATCAGAAATTAATGGTAAAACTGCCGCTGCTTGGCAATTACAAAGCTTCCGCAGTCGGTCTTTTTTACCTAATTTATTAGAAAATTTGTTTCACTGGCGGCGATATTGGAATTGGTAATGGGTAATTGCTAATTGCTAATTGCTAATTGCTAATTGCTAATTGCTAATTGCTAATTGCTAATTGCTAATTACCCATCTTCCTCATCTCCCCCATCCTCCCCATCTCCTCCGCTCCCCTGCTCCCCTGCTCCCCCGCTCCCCTTTTTATAAGAGTTAGAGAGCAACTTAGGCGTTATAACTAGAATTCAAACTGCATTCGCATACTCCCAACATAAATAGTAGGATTGCTACTGAAATTGTTAGGATTTACAATCAGATAAAAACTCGGTACGATCGCAACATTATCCGTCATGGGAAAATAGTAACTCGCTTCTATATCATACTGAGTTCCTCCATCTCCGCCACCAGCTACCAGAAATCGCCGCCCGGAGATCACATCAAAAGGAACGACAAAAGATAACGCACCAATTGCCCCTTCTTTACCCAAGTCAGGGAAACCTAGCCCAAATTGAAAAGATTGGGCGTTCACGCTTTCATCCTTCATCTCTGAAGCTTTCGGATTTAAGCGAGTGTTGCTATAAGTATAGCGGCCGAAAATACCAAAATTGGCAGCTAGCCGCCAATCAAAATTGAGACCAAAACTATTAGCAGCGGCATCTTCCAGCTTACCGCCAAAACCATCATCAGCAACTCCTTTAATCGGTCTCGTTGAAATTTGTCCGTCGTCATTAGGTAGAATACGGGTGCGGTCGTAAATCAGGCGGATATTCGCATTTTTACTAGGGGAATAAGTCAGTTCAGCCGTAAATGAGCGAGTACTTCCAAATAACCCGCGATTTGGTTGAGATGCTCCGGGAACATTTGCCATATAACCTAAATGAAGTTTAAGTTTATCGTTGAACTTCCACTTGGCAACTGCACCTGCACCTCGTCCCAAATCGTTCATCAGTGTAGTGCCAAAAGAGTTGTAACTGCCAGCACCTTTACCGAAAATTGAAGTAAAGGCATTGGTATCAAAGTAACTCAACCAAAGTAAACGAGGGCCTACTGTTAATTCCAAGGAATTATTAACAGGAAAGCTGTAATAAGATTCCAATAATGCCAGCTTATTATTACCCGCAGAAGTGGTGATGTCAAAGCTGGGAACTCCGAAGGTATTGTATAACCCCGCAGAGCTAAAAGCATTAGCAGCAGAATCCCCATTACCCACAGCTAGGCTAGTTACCAGGGAGTCGTCACCTGTGAAAGATGTTAGGAAAGAAATGACTGTAAAATAACTCATGGTCGTATTAGGATCGTTCCTAACTTCCGTGACAGTAGGTTTACCATTGGCATCACGTTGAGCTGAGCTGAAGGGATCTTCTGGGTCAATTCTTTCTACTTTTACGCCGGATGCAGCATTTGCTCCTACTAAATTAAAGCCCATCAAAGCACTCAGTTTAGTAGTAGTAGAAAACTGGTTAGCTTCTAATTCTGCTGTCCGAGCTTCTAAAATGTCTACTTGTCCCCGTAAGGTAGCTATTTCAGCGGCAAATTCTTCTTCCAACCGTTGCAGAGCGACTAAATCTTCTTTGGTAACAAAGTTAGTTGTCGATGCAGTAATTAACTGGTTAATTTGGTCGAGGCAAGCGTTTAATCCGGCAGCAAATTCGTAGCGGGTTAAGGCGCGATTCCCTCGATAGGTGCTCTCAGGATATCCAGCGATGCAGCCGTAGCGCTCAATTAGGGATTGCAATGCAGAAAATGCCCAGTCTGTAGGCTGCACGTCGGATAATTGAGAAACAGATGTTACTTGACCGGTCAGACTTTTTTGAGTGTCTTGGCTGATTTCGATTTGAGAGTCAAAAGGAGAGTCGGGAACAACTGTTCCCGACTCAATCTGTGGCGGCTCAATTGGGTAGTTTAGGGAAATTGGCTGAGAGGGAGCGGAGTTGTCTTGCTTGGATGCTGGTTCTATCTGAGCTGCTAGTAGGCTGTTGTCTATGAAACCGTTGCATCCGCAGGCTACACCTAAAATAACCAGGTTGAGCTTTACAGAAGTAGAGAGATTATTTGTCATTGCGTCTTTAGAACCTGTAATGGATAAAAGTCATCTATCTGAAGAGAGATTAAAGACGCACCCGCTAACTTTCATTATGGAGGATGAATTAGAGAAAAATGGGAAATAAGAGATTTTTTTCCTTAACCCACTGAAAATAGTTCTAACTGGCTTTTCTGCGATAGATTCTCTATATATCTGGCTATATTTTTAATATTATTTTCATTTTTTTGTTTGGTAGCAGTGCCAAAAAATGCTGTAATGCTTGCTATATAAGCATTTCAACTAAATTGTAATAAAACTTAACTTAAAAAAGAAATAAATTATCTAAAATAAATCTAGTCTTAGTTGAGTATTATTCTCAATAGATGGAGCTAATTTCTAGGGGGTGAAGCGATCGCACTGAGGCTACTGAGACTAAATCCGGCTTAAATGCCTCTTGATTATTCAGTCCGCACAGCTCTTAACGGAGCTTGTAGAAGTGGAATTTCTCTGTCTAGTCGCGATTTCAAACGCCGAGTCCGCTCTGGAAGTTTTCAACCCGGATTTGGTATCAGCCCCAATTTCCCAGCTTATCTGGGGAAAAGCACTTAAATTTTATAATTTTGCCGCCTTTGAGAGTAACGCCAAATCGATTAATTATTCACTAAAACCAGGAAACATCATGGCAAAAATAGGTTTATTCTACGGAACTCAAACAGGTAATACTCAAACCGTAGCAGAGCTAATTCAGAAAGAATTTGGCGGTAGCGATATCGTCGATTTATACGATATCTCCCAAACAGAGGACAGCGATTTTGCCAATTATCAATATGTGATTGTCGGATGCCCTACCTGGAACGTAGGCGAGATGCAAGGTGACTGGGATGGCTTCTATAACGACGAACTAGAAAACATTGATTTCAGTGGCAAAAAGGTTGCCTATTTCGGAGCTGGGGATCAAATCGGTTACGCAGATAACTTTCAAGATGCAATGGGAATTTTAGAAGAAAAAATCTCAGAACAAGGCGGTAATACTGTTGGTTATTGGCCCATAGAAGGCTATGAGTTTAATGAGTCAAAAGCTCTCAAGAATGGTAAATTTGTCGGGCTAGCAATCGATGAAGATAATCAGTCTGAGATGACTAATAGTCGCATCAAAGCATGGGTTTCTCAACTCAAACGGGAGTTTGGAGTGTAATTAATCGAGGGGCAATCTTCTGAAAAACAATACAGAAGCATTGCCCCAAGAAAGTTTCAGAGCTTTTTCTATTCACATCCCACCAGGAAATTTAATGTCTAAATCACCAGAGGTGCTGTGGCTCAATGTTAGCCCCAGCTTGCAAGAATTCGATCGCCCTTTGTTACAAAATCTTTCCAAACAGGTATCAATTTCTCGCTGGGAGTATTCCCAAACCCAAGACGAACCGACATCTTTAGAAACAGCACTGGCACTGCTGCATGATTATTTGCAGCAATGCGATCGCCCTATTCATCTCTTAGGACACAGCACTAGCGGATTATTAGGACTGCTTTATACTCGGCGATATCCAGAGCGAGTAAAATCCTTAACATTGCTATCTGTAGGCGTTTATCCAGCCGTTGATTGGCAAGCGCATTATTATGTTCAGCTCCAGCTTTTACCTTGTAGCCGCGAAACTATTTTGAGGCAGATGGTGTATAATTTATTTGGCAATCAGCGCGTACCGATTGTTCAAAACCTGTTCAAAATACTGGACAGAGATTTATTAACTTCTCTTTCACCTCATAGTTTATTTCAGCGAGTTCGCATTGAGCCTGCTTATGTTTTTGCGCCCTTGCTAGTTTGTGGTAGTGAGGATGATATCATTGTCGATTTACACCAGTTTCAGGGTTGGGAACATTGGTTAAAAGAAGGCGATCTTCTCTGGCATTGTCCTACAGGGCGCTATTTTTTCCATTACTTCTACCCCCAACTTGTGACTGAAAAAATTGTAGATTTTTGGAACTCTATTAATTTAGAAAACGAATTACATAACGCCGCCAGCTTATGCAAATTCTCCTAGTAGAAGACGATCGAGAACAGCTAGAACCGTTTATCCAAGTACACCAAGGCAAGATTAGCATTATCAGTGAAGTGGGCACAGGCTCAACCTTTCGAGTAAAATTACCCCGCACTGAGGCTAAATTGATTAAAATTTTTTCTCGTCATTATTCTGTCACGATCGCTAGCTACTTTAAAATCATCAACCATCGAATCAGGTTTTTATCTATGAACAACTATCTGATTGTCCCTGGCATTTTAGTCTCGATCCTCACTACTAGCTTAAGCGTTCAAGCCCAAACAATCCCGATCGAGCAACTACAGCAACGCCAACAGGGAACCACAATTACTGGCACTGTTCGTAGTGTTGTTGGCAATGAATTCATCCTCAGCGACGGAACTGGAGAAGTGATTGTGGATGCCGGCCCGCGTTGGTATCGCGCTATCAACGTTTCTGTGGGAGAACAATTGACTGTCACCGGAGAGTACGACGATGACGACTTTGACGCATTTACTATTACCCGTGCTAATGGTGAAGTTATTACCATTCGCAATGGCCCTGGTCGTCCACCTTGGGCGGGAAAAGACGATTAGACTTCCTTCAATTTCTTTAAGAGTCATTTTACCCTCCTCACCGATAATCTGGCCGCGATTCACCTAATAAAAGCAGTGACTCACCTGATGCGAACCCAGAGGGGATTTTAGATATTTTCTACTCATCCCTTAATTCTATTCCCTTCTCTTCTTTCCCCTCTTTCCCTAGCCCCTAGCCTCTAGCCCCTAACCGCCTTGGCGGTTGCTATACTTCGTTCGATCGCACAGATTCGGTAAAAACCCGTTTCTTTGGTTAGAGTGCATAATTCCTGCAAACTGCTATAATAATGAAAAAATTATGAAATCAGTGTAGCCAATGTCACGGAACAAAGCATTTACTGTCCAGTTAGCGATCGCCAGCTCGATCTTAATCGGTTTAGGAGCTTGTACCAAACTTAACAATAACCTCCCTGCTGCTGACTCCGTTGAGCCACAAGCCAATCTGCAAGCCCAAAAAGGGAAAAAAGTGATTTTGACCACCTTCACCGTCCTAGCAGATATGGCTCAGAACGTCGCGGGAGATAAAGCTGTAGTCGAATCTTTAATCAAGTCGGGGGCAGAAATTCATGGCTATGAACCTACGCCTAGTGACTTAGTGCGGGGAAAACAGGCAGATTTGATACTAGATAATGGTTTGGAGCTCGAACGTTGGGCCGCTAAGTATTATACTAATTTATCTAAAGTACCGCACATTACTTTAAGTGAGGGGATTAAGCCTGTTGCGATCGCTGAAGATGCTTACAAGGGAAAGCCTAATCCCCATGCTTGGATGTCTCCGCAAAATGCCTTAATTTATGTTGAAAATATTCGGAAAGCGTTAGTCAAACTAGATCCTATTAATGCCAAATCCTACAATGAAAACGCTAGGATCTACAGCCAAAAAATTCGAGATATTGACCAAAAACTTAAACAAGAAATTGCTGTTGTTCCTCAATCTAAGCGATATATGGTTAGTTGCGAGGGAGCATTTTCTTACCTCACCCGCGATTATGGGTTGAAAGAGGTTTATATTTGGCCAGTCAACTCCGAGCAGCAAGCTACACCTAAGCAGGTTGAAAAGGCGATTAATACCGTTAAAACTAATCAAATTCCAGTAGTCTTTTGTGAAAGCACTGTTAATAATGAAGTTCAAAAGCAGGTTGCGAAAGAGGCAAATGCTAAGTTTGGAGGAGTATTTTATGTAGATTCTCTATCTCCCCCTAACGGCCCAGCTTCTACTTATTTAAAACTCCTAGAACACAATGTAACAATGTTAATTCAAGGATTGCAAGGCAAATTGTAAAACCCTTCCTAACGCCGCCATCTTGCTGGTGACTTTACCGCATTTCCGGGCGGCGTTACGTCAAGCATATATAAGTCATGACTTATTGAAATCTGGAGACAAAATCATGCGAGATGCAGTTAGTATTAAAGTTGAAGAAGTTACGGTTGCTTATAATGGCAAAATAGCTTTATCTGGAGCAAATTTAGAACTTAAGCCTGGTTCTATCAATGGTTTGGTGGGAATGAATGGCTCTGGCAAATCGACTCTATTTAAAGCTATTATGGGTTTTGTTAAACCTATTACAGGTAGAGTTTTAGTCGAAGGTTTACCCATTCGCAGCGCTCAAAAGCGAAATCTAATTGCTTATGTTCCGCAAGCAGAAGAAGTGGATTGGAATTTTCCAGTTAATGTTTGGGATGTAGTAATGATGGGACGCTATGGCTATATGAATTTGTTGCGAATTCCTAAGCCTATAGATCGACGAATTGTCAGAGAAAGTTTAGAGCGAGTGCAGATGTGGGATTTGAAAGATCGTCAAATAGGCGAACTCTCAGGAGGTCAGAAAAAACGAGCATTTCTGGCACGAGCTTTGGCGCAAAAAAGCACAATTTTACTACTCGATGAACCTTTCACCGGTGTAGATATTAATACTGAAAAGACCATGATTGATTTGTTATTAAGATTGCGAGAAATAGGACACACAATCTTAGTTTCTACTCACGATCTCGCTTCCATTAAGACTTTTTGCGACCAAGTTGTACTGATTAATCGCACTATCCTCGCCTATGGAAAAACTTCAGACTTATTCACTGAAGAAAATCTGTCTCGGACTTTTGGTGGTTCTCTGGGAGAACTCTAATAAGACTTACGCAAAACCATCCGTAATGCCGCTCGGAAAGGCGGTAAAAAACAGCCAAGATGGTGGCGTTACTACACAAATCTGCGTAAACTATATCTAATTCAATCAAACTCGCATTATTGACATAGTACAGGAGAATTTATGATCGATATTTGGCAATGGTTTATGGCTCCCTTAGCCCATGAATTTATGGTTAAAGCTGTTTTAGTTAGTATGCTTGTTGGAGTTGTCTGTTCCGTTTTGTCCTGCTATATGACCCTCAAAGGCTGGGCCTTAATGGGGGATGCCGTGTCCCATGCAGTGATGCCAGGAGTGGTAATTGCTTATTTGCTGAATATTCCCTTGGCAATTGGTGCTTTTGTGTTTGGAGTTGGTTCCGTTGTGGCAATTGGATTTATTAAATCTAAGACTAGGATTAAGGAAGATACTGTTATAGGACTTGTGTTTACTGGCTTTTTTGCACTAGGTTTAGTTCTGATTTCTAAAACACAAAGTTCAGTAGATTTAACTCACATTCTATTTGGGAATGTTCTCGGTATTTCCGATGGTGATATTATCCAAACGATTGTAATTAGCGTAATTGCTTTGGTTACAATCGCTATTTTCAGAAAAGACTTTCTGCTATTCTGTTTTGACCCAACTCATGCTCGTTCGATCGGAATTAATACCGTAGCATTATATTACACGCTACTTTCTTTATTGTCTTTAACTGCTGTTGCTGGATTACAAACTGTTGGGATTATTTTAGTAGTGGCAATGCTCGTAACACCTGGAGCTACCGCTTATTTGTTGACCGATAGCTTTGACTATATGATGTTATTAGCAACTGCTTCTGGAGTTTTTTCTAGTGTAATGGGACTCTATGCTAGCTATTATCTAGATGCCTCAACTGGTGGCTGTATTGTTGTCGTACAAACTTTACTGTTTGTTCTGGCGATGATTTTTGCTCCTAAACATGGTCTGCTGATGCAATCTCGGCAAAATATTTAATTCTGTAATAGCAGCGAAGCGCTTTACAGAAAACGCAATCTCTGTGTATAATTGACCTATTGACCAAAATTTGGAATCATGTCCACTACTTCTTTCCTACCCGAAGCTCTAGCTCGAATTGTAGAGCGTTTTCAGCGCCACTCCGACCCTAAAAGGCGTTACGAGCAATTACTCTGGTATGCCAAGCGACTACCGGAGTTTCCAGAAAGCGATAAATTACCTGAAAATAAAGTGTCTGGCTGCGTCTCTCAAGTTTATATTACAGCCAAGTTAGCGGATGGTAAAGTTTCCTTTCAAGGCGATTCTGACTCTCAGCTAGTTAAAGGGTTAGTAGCGTTATTGGTTGAAGGATTAAGCGGATTAACACCAACAGAAATAACTAATGTTTCTCCCGACTTTATTCAAGATACTGGTCTGAATGTGAGCTTAACTCCTTCCCGCGCTAATGGGTTTTACAACATCTTTCAAATGATGAAAACTAAAGCATTAGCATCCCCCGAAGTCAGCAATTAGAAATTAATTAAATCAAGGGAAAAATAGAAAGCTATGAGCAAAAGTGTATCTTTTATTCCAGCTACCAATAGCAAAGAGAGAGAAATTCAGGAGTATATTTGGAACTGGGAAAATCGACAAATCTCAGTAATTTATGAAAGCCAAGGACAGGGAAAACCAGTATTACTTTTGCCAGCATTCAGCACGGTTTCCTCGCGATTAGAAATGCAGCCTTTGGCGACCTTATTAGCTCCCCAGTTTCAAGTTATTACCTTAGACTGGCCAGGATTTGGTGACTCATCACGCCTTGCACTTAACTATCAACCGCCATTATATCATCAATTTTTAAAGGATTTTATCGAGGCTGTTTTTAACACTCCCATATCAGTAATTGCCGCCGGTCATGCTGCGGGTTACGTGATGGACTTAGCTCAAAAACAGCCTAATTTTTGGTCAAAAATTGTTTTAGCCGCTCCAACTTGGCGAGGGCCTTTACCAACAGCAATGGGAGAACATCGCAGTTGGTATGGAATATTGAGAGAATTAGTAAGATCGCCCTTTCTAGGTCAGTTGCTCTACAAACTCAACACCACCCCTTCTTTCCTGAAATTTATGTACCGCCGCCACGTCTACGCCGATCCCGATAAAGTTACAGCCAGTTTTATTCAACAGAAATCGCAAATAACACAGCAACCTGGTGCAAGATTTGGTTCTGCTGCTTTTGTGACTGGAACATTAGATCCCGCACAGAAACGAGAGCAATTTATAGCAAATTTTGAACAATTAACAGTTCCAGTAATGGTTGTAATCGGCGAAAATACCCCACCCAAATCAAAAGCTGAAATGGAAATATTAACTGAATTGCCAGGAGTACAAACGCGAGTTATTCCCGGTTCTTTAGGGCTACACGAAGAGAATGCAGAAGCTTTGTCAGCAGCCGTGAAATCTTTTCTATAAGTAGCTATAAGAATTTTGAGCCTTATAGCTGGATCAACAGCGGCTAAAGGTTCTGCTTCTGCTGGTGGGAACTGTTTAGAGTTCAAATAAATATAAGTTGAATGAAACTGGGCGAAGATCGGCCAGCTTAAAAAATCTCCCTTTTAAGGACTCAAATGAGCAGTAAGCTTTGCCAAAGCTTCCTGTACTGCTACTGGTAATTGGCGCATAATCTTACCCTTCTCGCGATCGACTCCCACCAAAGTTACCTGGGCACTCACATATAATTCCTTACCATCAGGAGATTGAATTTCGTAGTCCCAAAGCAGCCTCACACCCTCGCTAGCACTCATCCGCGTTCTAACTGCAACTGTTTGGCCCATCTGCACAGCTCGATGGTAGCGTACAGAAAGTTCCACCACAGGTAGTTCCAAACCTTGCGTTACCCAGTCTGCATAATCAATCCCAATGGATCGCAAACTTTCCACCCGCGCCTCTTCCATCCAGGCAATATAAGTCCCATGCCAAACAATACCACCGTAGTCAGTATGGTGAGGGTAAACCTGCACGAGATGTTCAAACCAACCACTATCCCGATGAGGCAAATTTTGGATAGGGCCAGAGGGTGCTAGTTCCGGTTTTGATTGATCGTTATACACCACGTTACAAATCGTTCCAAAAAGCTACATTTCTACAAATCATAAGTCAGTTTTCAGGCCTATGCTTGATTGTAAAAGGTTAGGGCAATTAGCTCCTACTTAAGGCCGTAAAGTGTACATAACTTGTTGTCATTCCAAAACAAACCCATGATAGAAAAAATTTTAGTAGCTGTAGCTGGTCGTGGCTTGTGCGAAGAGATGTTTAATATGTTGATGGACATCCCATCGCTGCAACGGGCATCTGTTACAGTCCTGCACGTTGTACCCCCTCAAGTCACTGCCGATGGCATGGCCGAGAAATTAAAAGAGGGAGGGGAAATCCTCGCACAAGCAGTGCAATCTTTGAAGGTAGATCCCAACAAAGTCAATCCCCGCCTGAGACAGGGAGATCCGAAAACCATAGTTTGTGAAGTTGCCGAAGAAGAGAAATCCGACTTGATCATTATGGGTTCGCGGGGACTAGGACGCTTGCAATCCATTCTTGAAAACTCTGTTAGTCAGTACGTCTTCCAGTTAACATCGCGACCCATGCTGTTAGTGAAAGACGATACCTATGTAAAAAAAATCAAGCGCGTCATGGTAGCGATCGACAAATCCGATGCTGCTCTAGAATGCTTGAAACTGGCACTTGCCCTGCTGAAAGAGGTTAGTGGTGGGCAGGTAATTTTAGTTCATGTCACCAAAGATTTGACCGGAAAAAGCACCGAAGACTTAACGCCCAATGCAGAAAAAGACCCTATTTTAGCACCCGCTGTTGCAGAGGTAAAAAAAATGGGAGTCAGCTACCGCTGTGTTACTGCCACAGGCAAACCAGGAGAAACAATCTGTCGGCTCGCAGAAGATTTGAGTGTAGACTTGTTGCTTCTGGGTTCTCCCGATCGCCGCCCCAATATTGCCAAAAGCTTTTTGGATCTCGATCGCCTGCTAGGAAATTCTCTTTCTGACTACGTGCGCGTTTATGCTAAGTGTCCCGTACTCCTAGCCCGTACAGTTGGATAGATAGCTATGCTAGGGACTAGGGGCTAGGGGCTAGGGGCTAGGGAAGAAGGAAAGAAGGGAAGAAGGGAAGAGAATAAGCGGGTTCCAGCCATGAGCGAGTGTCCTAACTGCCCTAAAGGTTGCTATAACTAAAATTACCAAAAAAGCGCCAAATGCGTATTGCTTTGGCGCTTTTTTGGCAATGAAAGACGTAGCAAAAATGCTAGCTATCCTTTCTACCTTCGCGGCTAGCCGTTTGAATGTAAAGAATGAGTAGAAAAACGCTTGGAACTAGCACGAACAAAATCGATGCAATAAATCCTAACTCATTAACTTGCATGATCCCCAGCCTCTATCTGATAATTAAAAAACTAACAAGACTAGGATATCATCTGTGCGTCACGGCTTAGTTTTCACACTTACCGGGCCATTGACTAAAGTTTGACAGGCTAAACGATAAGTCGGGGGCTTTTTCTTCAGCTTGCGATTTTCTACATCAGTCCGAGGAGAGAGATGTTCCATCCCTTCCACGATTTCCACAATACAGGTGCCACATTGGCCGTAACCCCCGCAATTCATCATCTTTCCTGAAAAAGTGTACAAGTCTACCCGGTTTTCCAGGGCCTTGAGCCTCAAATTCGCTCCGTCTGCTGCAATCACTTCCCGATTTTCTTTGACAAACTTGATATTGCCCATTGCGAATTCCTAACTTGGTTAACAGGGTCTTTATTACAAAATATTAAATAATATGTCAGGTCTTAATGGGGAGATGGGGGGCGGGGGGGCGGGGGAGCGTGGAGATGGGGAAGATGGGGGAGATGGGGAGGATGGGGAGGATGGGGAGGATGGGAAGATGGGGAAGGTAGCCATGAGCCATTAGCCATGAGCAATTAGCCATTAGCCTGTCTTCCATTAGCCATTAGCCATGAGCAATTAGCCATTAGCCATTAGGACTTACGCTCATGGCTCCAGAAACCGGGTTTTTGACAGAATCTCTGGGTCAGGGCGAAGTATTTTCCGAAAAAACCCGGTTTCTTTGGTTGGGTGCCAAAGTCCTGTGAATGCTAACGCACAAGAAAAGCAAAATTCTCCTTATCCTCCCCATCTCCCCTGCTCCCCCGCCCCCCGCTCCCCCATCTCCCCTTAAGGAGTATCGGAAAGGTCGTTACCAGGAAGATTAGTAACAGCTCGTTCCAGGGCCGACAGAGCACGGTTGTAGCCAATAATTGCTAAAAGTCGGTTCCTCTCAGACCTGGTTAAATCCGTTTCAGCCTGAATCACATCCGTCTGAGTACCCACGCCGGCTTGAAAGCGGAGCCTGGCTAAGCGCAGAGCTTCTCTTGCCTGGAGTACGCCAGTTTCGGCAGTTTCAATACTGGCAAAACTCGACTCCAACTCAAAATAGCCTTGTTCCACTTCGCGGCGCACCTGATTGCGAAGTTGGTCAAAGCGAGTTTCTGCGATCGCAATATCAAATTCTCGCTGTTGAGTTCTCGCTTGAGCAGCTCCCCCATCGAAGAAATTCCACGTCAGTCTTGCGCCTACTGAGTAGCCATCCGCCCAGCCGCGAGAGGCAAAGTAGTCTCCTTCATCCGGGTCTACGCCCAAAACATTATAGTTAGCAAACACATTCAGTTGGGGCTTGCGGCCTGCCACAATCGAGCGCCGCTGCTGTTCGCTAGCGGCCCGCTGCACTAACTGCTGTTCTAACTCAGCTCGATTTTTCAGAGCCAGCACAATACTCTCTTCCAGAGATAGCCTCCAAGACCCAGCTTGCTCGACGGGATCTGCCGCTGTTAACTCTACAGACTGACTGATATTTAAAATTTCAGCTAGTTGCCGTCTGCGAACTAGCTGATCGCGACGGGCTTCATTTAACCTTTGCTGCTCGTTGGCTAAATTCACCTGAGCCTGTAATACCGCAAATCTAGTTCCTACCCCAGCCCGTTCTAGAGCTTCGGCATCTCGCAAACTCTGCTGAGCATTTCTCACGGCCGCCTCGCTAATTGCTACTCGCCCATCAGCATCTTGCAAGTTGTAGTAATTAGTAGAAACATCGAAGCGAAGTTCCTCGGCTATCCGCTCTACTTCTAACTCTCGAAACCGATTCTGTTCCTCCGCAGCTCGGATATTAGCAGTACGAGCACCAAACAGATCCACGTTGTAGCTCAACTGCAAAGTTGTATTGACAGTATTGCTGCCAAAGTTTTGGGGGGCGGCTCCGCCCACTGGTTGACCTTGAGATTCTAAAAAGTTTCGCCTGCGTTCCTGAGCGCGAACCCCAAGCTCTCCGCCCGCGCTGATTTGGCGGTTGAGATCGACTTGAACGTTGAGATCGGGATACAAAGCTGCTTGCTGTTCCCGCACAACCGCTTGGCTCTGTTCCAGTTGCAGTTGGGCAATCTGCAAAGTCTGAGAATTGCGGCGAGCGAGATCGATCGCCTGCTGCAAGGTAATGGGCTGAGTACGTTCGATCCTCACTTCCTCTGGTCGAGTGGGAAAGCTGAGGGGATTGGGGTTGGGTTCTAGGAACTCAGGAGGCTGGGTTTGCAAAGTCCCATTCGGTGTTAGTCCTGGGAAACTCTCCAGAGGAGTGCGACTAGGGGCTGGAGGTGGGATAGTTTCGACAGGAGTAGTTGGCACAACCCCAGGTGTAGGGATTTCTACTGGCTCGACGTTTGGGGAAGGTGCTTGGGCAGTATTTGAGTTGCTGTTTGTGGCTCTCTTGAGACTGCCGGAAAGTCTTTGCTTTAGCTGTGGAGGTGCGATCGCCACTGCACCCAAGCCCCGCTTCAGGGTTAAGTCTGCCTTTCTGTCGGGCCTTGGCTGAGGCAAAGGCATCTCTTGTTTCTGAGATGTTGGCTCTGTTGCTTTTGATGCCGATTTGAAGCTTGCCCCTGATTGCAGGGAGCTAGTTTCGGTTGTTGCTTTTGATGCCGATTTGAAGTTTGCCCCCAATTGCAGGGAGCTAGTTTCGGTGTGAGCTTCCTGAGATTGAGTTGGGGGGGATACCGCAGGAACATATCCCTCCTGCGATTTTCGCTCTCCTGCTGTTTTTGGGGCAGATTTGAAATCCCGCCCTAATTTGAGCTGATTAGTTTCTGGCTGGGTGTCTTGGGACTGAGCCAAGGGTGGTGTAGCCGCACTCCGCCCTACATTACTGAAAGTAATCGCCGCACCTACCCCTACAACCACGAGATGACGAAAAACGCGCATAAGTTCTTTAATGAGTCTGCAAGTCCAGAGACAATTCTAGAACAAGCGATGAAGCCTGAAGTCTGGACTCAACATTGAGTATGCTACATTTCTGCGTTTTGAGGAATGCGATCGCCATTTTAATACTTTATTTATTTTATTTGTTGCCCGATTTTTATTTATTGCAACCGCCAAGGTAGTTAGGACGTTCTGAGTTACACCAAACTCGCTGATTTTTTTCCCTTCTTCCCCATCTCCCCCATCTCCCCCATCTCCCCCATCTTCCCCTAGCCCTGAGCATCGTAGCCCCTAACCCCTAACCGCCAAGGCGGTTGCTATATTGCCCGATGGCAGTCAGGATCAGGTTTTCAACTCCCATGACTGGAAAAATGCACGTTTTTAGCTTTTGGGCTACTTCCTCAAGGGTCATATCGTCTAAAAACAGGCTATCTCCCTGTTTGAGCATGACCGATGGTAGCAGAATGCCATCCCCGAAGTCCCGCCCCTGCAAACCTGCGAGCAAGTCTTGACCGGTCAGCAACCCTGTAACGGCGATCGCGACTCCCCAATAACCGCTTTCTAAAGCTACCATATTAACTTCCAGCCCTTCAATTTGGTTTAGCCGCTGCACTATCGGCTCAAAAGCTTTTTCTACAGCATTGCCAACTACCCAAGTCCATTTTCGCGGCGGATTTATTTTCTGTGGTGGTAATTTCTTGATGGCTTCTTCAAATTCTTGGATAAATTGACGAATAGAACCGACACCATTGCCTATTTGCGGATAATCTTCGTAATCAGCAGCAGAGGGCAATTCTTCACCTGCGATTAAAAACCATTCATCGGCTAACCAAATACAATTTGCTCCCGTTTCTTGTCGCAGTTTAGCTTGTAAAGATTGTACTTGTTTGATTACTTCTTGCGCTTTTTGGGCTACCACTGGCACAAGTTCATCCTCTCCGGGTCGCCATCGGGTTAAACCAACTGGAACTACTGCCACAGATGCAACCGCAGGAATATTACCTTGATGAAATTTAGCTAAATCTAACAGAGTGCGTTCTAAATGTTCGCCATCATTAATTCCGGGACAGACAACAACTTGGGCGTGAATTTGCAAACGCCGCTCTTCAAACCATTTAATTTGCTCTAAAATTTTACCAGCCCGGAAATTTTTTAATAGGCGAATTCGCACTTCGGGCTCAGTTGCATGAACGGAAATATAAAGGGGAGATAGTCGCATTTGTTCGATCCTATCCCATTCTTTTTGAGTTAAATTAGTTAGGGTAAGATAACTGCCATAAAGGAAACTGAGGCGATAGTCATCATCTTTAAGATATAGAGTTTCGCGTTTGCCCGGTGGTTGTTGGTCAATGAAGCAAAAAGGGCAGCGGTTATTACACTGAATTAATCCGTCAAAAAGGGCGGTTTCAAATTCTAAGCCTAAGTCTTCGTCACAGTCTTTTTCGATTTCTAGGTTGTGGCTTTTACCTTTAATATCTAATACTTCCAGTTCTAGAAATTCGTCGGCTACGAGGTATTGGTAGTCAATTAAATCGCGAGGTTTTTGACCGTTGATAGATACTATCGAGTCTCCAGGTTCAAATCCGATCTCGGCGGCGATAGAATCGGGAATAACTTTAGTGATTAGCGCGGGGCGGATTGATAATTCGCTCATGGTTATCTTCTGTTATTAAAATTATGTCTATTCAACTATTGTAACTCAGTCATTATTTTTATACCATTTCTCCCAAATCATCTAGCAGTAGCAATCTTTTGGTTAATTGTATGTAGCAAAAATAACTATGCGGATTGTAGCAATACTTTTAGAGAAATGGTATATTTCCCATCTTACTACCACTTCTCCAAATTATTGACAAGTAGAAGGAACAAGGAAGAAAGATTTAGTTATCTAGGAGAGAAGGAAGTATGTTTATACAGTCAGCTTTTTAGCCATCCCGATCTTAGTGTTTAATTAGGTGGATTTACTTACAATCCGCAGAGTTGAGTGAATTTCATAAAACCAACCTCCTTCTTCTTCCTTCTTCCTTCTTCCTTCTTCCTTCTTCCTTCTTCCCTCTTCCTTCTTCCTTCTTCCTTCTTCCTTCTTCTTAGATATTTTTTAACGCTCCACCAGCAATCGCGCACAAAATAGCAGTTCCAAAAGCTAGCCGATACCAAACAAAAATCCAGGTATTCTGAGTTTGCAGAAATTTCAACAACCAGGCAATAGCCAGATAAGAAAACACCGCCGCTGATACCGTTCCAACCACCACAGAAATTAATCCAGCCTGACCTATTCCCTCTCCTAAAGCACTTTTTAACTCAATTAATCCAGCTAACGTAATTGCCGGAATTCCTAACAAGAAAGAAAACCGTGCTGCGGCCCCTCTTTCTAACCCCAGAAATAACCCTGCTGTCAATGTGGAACCAGAGCGAGAAACACCAGGAATTAAGGCGATTGCCTGGGCTAATCCCATTACAATACCATCGAATACAGTTAATTTCTCAAAGGTGCGCCGACGCTTACCAATTTTTTCTGCTATTGCCAATAGCAGCGACATGATAATAGAAGCAATTCCTATTGCTGCCACACTCCTTAGAGGTGAATTATCATAGTCTTTAATCAATACCTTAATTAACACTCCGAAAAATAAAATTGGTAGGGTTCCTAAACCAATCCCTACTGCCAAGCGAAAATCTTGGGAATCGTATTCAGATCGAATTATAGCTTTATATGCACCAATACTAATATTTGTCAAGTCTTCCCAAAAATACCATAGCACCGCAGCGATGCTACCCAACTGAATTACAGCAGTATAGGCAACGCCGGGATCGCCCCAACCCAGTACCAGGGGTACTATCTTCAAATGGCCGCTGCTACTGATGGGCAAAAACTCTGTTAACCCTTGCACTATTCCTAAAACGATCGCCTGTAAAATATCGATCTGTGGTTGTACAGCAGGGGTATCGATGGGTGCTTGAGCTAAAAGCACATTAAGATTAGCAATCATTCTCTGAGTTCCTAGTCATTATGGTCATTTGCCGTCTAAGACGAGCGGCGGCTACCACTCTAGCACCTGTCAAGCCTTGATATATTAACCGCTAAGGCGGCTAGGGACTGGGGGCTAGGGGCTAGGGGCTAGGGACTAGGGGCTAGGGTAAGAAGGGAGAGAAAAGAAGGTAAAGTTTTTGTGATATCTTCAAAAAGATTAACTTAAGTAAAGAATCTTAACGATACCTTGTTTAACGAAACTTTGTCTGAGTTCACTTCTACCGCCGCGAGCGATCGCGACAGCCATTTTTCCACATTTTTTTTAGGCAAGCTCAGATTTAGCACAACCTGGTTAATATTTGGGGCTGCTGTTTTCCTGGTGACAGTGCCCGTATTTTTCCAAGCACCGCTAGTCCGGCAGATGCCAGTGGTAAGCTTGACAATGACAGTAGGCTGGCTGGCGATCGCCTTCAAGCTACTCAAAAACCCTTCAACTTGGCTTTGGGGAGACTTACTGCTAGGATTCACTTGGAGTTGGTTGACGGGAGGCATTTATTGGGGTTGGTTGCGCTGGGAACCACTTTGGCACTTACCAGTCGAAGGGGCCTTAGTACCTTTAGCAATTTGGTGTTTGAGGCGCGAGTGGGGAAAAGTGGGAAACTGGTTTTATCTAGGTTCTCTCTTTGGTACAGCAGTAACAGATGGATATTTTTACCTGACAGGGTTAATTCCCCACTGGCGACAGTTAATGCAGGTAGACATATCCTTAGCAATGCCAATTTTTCAAAGTGCGATCGCCGTTGTGCGTACCCCTTGGGGAGTTAGCTGTGCGATTTTCTTAGTCGGAGTGCTCTTAACTGTGGGCCTTTTCCCTTTACGCTTCGGCAAACCTCACTGGTGGGCATTTTCAGGAGCAGTATTGGGTACAATTCTGGTAGATAGTCTATTTTTGCTGGCCGCTTCGGTAAACTGAAAATTGCCCGTCTTTTACTGAGCCAACAATTTGAGATTTTAGCCTCTAGATTGTAGACTTTCGGGTATGCTCCGCTAGTTTAAACTGTGGAATAAATCTAAAATCTAAAATCTACTGATAGACCTAGAGACTTTAGGCTCTGGGCTAATCTAAAATCTAAAATCGGCTGAGTGCCAGAATCTAGATATATGCTCTAGAATCCTATACAAAACTCTGCCAGGAATCTCATCCGAGCAGGTTAGTCGGCTAAAATTTAGGGGGCTAATCAACCCAATGCGGGAGTCGCGAAGATTATATGGTGCAATACTTACGGGAAAAGCGCTGTAGGGTATAAGCGACTCAAGCAACCCCGGCCGGATCTGGTAGCTTGAAATTATAAAAAATAGCCCTCTACCCTCAAACTTTAGTCCAGAGATGAAAGGCAAGAGGAGGCTTTAGTCTCTCAGTGAGATATTTGCCAAATATGGTAAAGTTAGTTAACGGAGTTTCGACAGGCTCAACTACCGAGGTGAAACAAAGTGTACGCAGTACAAAAAGATATTGGGCATTTAAGGGGAAACGATCGGACAATAGTTGAGCAACTACTTTCTTATCCCAATCAAGTTCTAAAAGTTGTGGGTAATAAAGTCGGGTTGCCCCTGGGAAACAAAAGAAAAGAGCATTTTGCTAAGGGGCAAAAACCAGAAGTAAAAATGGGGGTTAAGAGTAATCAAAATTTTGTGCAAATACCGATAGCTAAAGTCAAAGAAAGATGGCAGCAAGAATGCGAATTGAGGGGGTGGCGATTCGTAGCCCAAGAGGAAGATTACAGCTCGAAAACCAGTTTTTTAGACCGAGATTTACGGCCAGCCGCATTTGGTGAAAAACCCGACAGTTGGCAACCATCAGGGAAACGAATCAAGCGAGGTTTATACCGTCATAAAGCGGGCTTAATCTTGAATGCAGACGTTAACGGTGCAGCAAACATCATCTGCAAAGCAAAAGTAGCCGCAGACTCAATAATTGAGACTGCGGGTAGGGGCTTATTGACAAACCCTTTAAGCATCAAACTTGAGGCGGATTCATCCCCCAAAGTTTTTCCTTAAGAATCCCCGTGTCTTTAGACCGGAGAGTGTCAAGCTGTAAATTAGCATATCTGAACAGCTATTGAGGCATTTTTTAGGGCCTGTGGTGACGTTACAACCCACTCCTCATTTGGTACTTCGCACTGATGCGGGCAATCGCTATCTACCTCTGGTGGGCAGCAATTGCTGGACTATTGGGCGGAGCGATGATAATAATTTCGTGTTAAGCGATCGGTGGATTTCCCGCAGCCACGCGATGTTACAACGGATGGAAACAGGAGAGTTTTACCTGATCGATCTGGGCAGTCGTAATGGCTCTTTTGTCAATGGGCGGCGGGTGAGTATTCCTGTAACTTTGAAGAATAGCGATCGCCTAGTCTTTGGTCAAACTGAACTGGAGTTTAACTGTCCCCCTACCAATCGCCTTAGTGGCCCCTTAATCGAGGCTGATTCTGAAGATTTTACTGCTACTTTGACGGTTCGCAGTCTGATCTCGGTGATGGTAATGGATATCCGAGATTTTACTGTTTTGACTAGGCAACTCGACGAAACTATTCTCTCAGAAGTGATCGGTAGTTGGTTCCGCCAAGCAGGGCAAATTATCCGCGAGCATGGTAGTTGGGTAGACAAATACATTGGCGATGCGATCATGGCTGTCTGGTTTCACAAGGCTAACGGCGTTAGCCAGGATGAGATGCTGCGAATTTGTCAAGCTCTAAGTCAACTTCATAAGGCTACAGATGAACTTAGCAGTCGTTATCCCCTTCCCTTTCCTTTGCGAGTGGGAGCGGGAATTAATACGGGTTATGCGATGGTGGGAAATGCTGGTAGTAGCGATCGCTCAGATTATACGGCTCTCGGAGATACTGTCAATGCAGCTTTTCGCCTAGAATCTTGCACGAAGCAAATTGGTAAAGATATTGCTCTAGGAGAGACGACTTACAAATACCTCTCGGAGTTGGGAGGAAGCAACGTTTTCAAGCAGTATGCCGTTGATTTGAAAGGTTACGAGCATCCTACTATTACTTATGGCAGCACTTTTGCGGAATTAAATAGTTTTCTGAAAACGAAAAGCACTAGCTAGATTTAGCCATTAGCCATCAAGGGATAAGTTCTATTTAAGCCCTGGCATCGCTGGATTAATGTATGATAAGCATGAAAATGTTTTCCTCTCTTCAGTAGGTCTATTATTTTAATCATTTAATATTTCTTAACAAAAAAATTGGACGATAGGTATTGACTTGGAATTATCTTAATGTTAAATTCCAGGCATCAGGTCATTACTAAAATTAACAGTCATGCTTAGTTTAGACCATGTTCAACGCATTGAACTTGAAAATTTTTTCGTGCCCGTTCAAGGCGGAATAGTGAATGATGTTGTCATTAATATCAAGCCATTTAACGGGGTGACAAACTTTGCCAATATAGTCCCGGTGACTGACTTTGCTAAATCCTTTTTGAGCAATTATCCCAACCCTAATGATTTCTATGAAAATGTCAGCAAGAATTTGACGGCAGCGATTTTTAATAATGCCCCAGGATTGGGACTGGCACAAACAATGGAGTCCGTATCAGTTGAAATGAACCGTGAACCCATTAGAACTTTACCTTATCCCTTTACCAGTCAAAGCATAGAAAATGCAACTGGCAATACGGATCAGCTTACACAATTAGAAATCAAAAATCTTGTGATTCCCATCCAGGGAGGAACTGTTGCTAATGCGACAATTAATCTTGATTTTGTTGATAATTTAGCAGCCTTCCCCGATATGACTCCTCTGGCTAACTTCACTCGAAGTTATCTTACCACTTATGCCAATCCTAACGACTTCTATGAAAATGTCAGTCAGAATTTAACGGCTACAATTGTTAATAATGCTGGAGCATTCGGATTGGCAGGCGCACTAGATTCTATTTCCGTTGAACTAGAACGTGGCCCTAATGCAGCTTTACCTCATCCGTTCGTGAGTAAATCAATCAGTAGTCCGGGAGAGGGTTTCGACCACGTTGTAAATCTGGAAATTAAAGATTTGTTTATACCCGTTCAAGGCGGAATAGTGAACGATGTTTTGCTGGCCATCGATTACGTAAACGGTGTAGGAACGTTTCCTGATATTGTCCCGGCGACCAACTTTGTCAAATCCTTTCTGATCAATTATCCCAATCCTAACGATTTCTATGAAAATGTCAACAAGAATTTGACGGAAGCGATTGTTGATAATGCCGCAGAATTAGGCCTAGCAGGAATAATGGACTCCGTATCCATCGAACTAAACCGGGCCCCCATTGCTACTTTACCCTATAACTTTGTCAGTCAAAACATCCAAAATTCAGCCGGAAATAACCAGCAAATTACCAAATTAGAATTGGAAGATTTGTTACTACCCGTGCAGGGAGGAACTGTTGCCGATGGGACCCTCACTCTGAATTTTGTTGATAATTTAGAAGTCTTTCCTGATATTAGGCCCCTGGCTAATTTTGCCGAAGATTATCTGACGAATTATCCCAATCCTAACGACTTCTATGATAATGTCAGTCAGAATTTAACGACTACAATTCTGAATAATGCCGAAGCATTCGGATTGGCAGGCACACTAGATTCCCTCTCACTCGATCTGCTACGTGGGCCCAATGCAGATTTACCTCATCCGTTGTTAAATACATCAATTGTCAGACCCGTTGCAATTGGGAATCAGGCACTGACAACAAGGGAATCTTTTGAAATCCTTCCCCAAGAAGATTTTTTCAAGCAATTTGCCCTAGTCTAGCAGGATTGAAAGGCTGAAATCTAAACGCCAGAATTCCTAATCAAAAGGTATTTCCACCGAGCGCAAGAAACTTGCGCTCTCTTCTGGTAATGCCGTGTTGATATACATTCCGCTGCCTAACTCAAACCCCGCTTGCCTGGAAACTCTGGGAACAATAGCGATATACCAATGAAAATATTTTGTCCCCATTTCCCCTGTTGGTACAGAGCGGATAGTATAATTATAGTCGGGATTATTTAATCCATGATAAAGCTTAGCAAGTATAGTTTTCATAGTAGAGGCGAGGTCGCCAATTTCCTCATCGGTAATATCATCAAATGAAGAGGAATGACGACGCGGAAAAATCCAAGTATGAAAAGGCGAAAGTGCGGCGTAGGGAATAAAAGCGACAAAATATTCGCTTTCAACAATTATTCTTTCTTTTGCGGTTAATTCGTCTTGTAAAGTTTGACAAAATAGACATTCTCCTGTATCGTCAAAATATCTAATTGCTTCGTCAATGCGAGTGCGAAATTGGTAAGGTACAACTGGTGTAGCGGCTATTTGTGAGTGGGGATGTTCTAGAGAAGTGCCTGCACTTTCGCCGTGATTTTTAAAGATAATAATTGTCTCAATGCGGCTATCTTGCCTGATTTGTGAATATCGCTGGCGGTAAACTAAGAGGATATTAGCTATATCTTCAACATCTAATAAAGCAGTAGTTAAGTCGTGGCGGGGATGTTCGACAATCACTTCATGATATCCCATTCCCGACATAGTGCGGTGAATTCCATCTGATATCCTAACTCGTGCTTGGGTGGGCGATAAAGCGGGAAATTTATTGAGAATTGCCCTTACTTTCCACCCGTTGCGATCGCACAAGCGGAATGCTTCAAATGTCCCATCCTCCTCATTACCTACACAAAAGGGGCAATCAATCTGATGGGGAGACAAGGGTTTTAAGTTTTTGATTGGTAGGGCAAATTGGTCTGGTCTTCTTGCCCTTTCAGTAGCGATGATTACCCAATCTCTGGTAATTATATTTTGTCTGAGTTCAGACATCCTTTAACCTTCCATTTTATCACAACTTTAATTGATTAGGTATTAACCTTAAGTAGTAATTAGCCATTATAAAAGAAGGGGCTAGGGGCTAGGGGCTAGGGACTAGGGAAAGAGAGAGGAAGAGGGGGAGATAGGGAGGATGGGGAAGGTAAGTAGGAGAGATTAGCAATTTAGCCATTAGCCATTAGCCATTAGCCATTAGCCATTAGCCATTAGCCATTAAGATTGAAGAACGCTATAGTTTAAAATGTGATTTGGATTCCTAACTAAAATTTGCTCATGTGCCGCTTACTCGGCTACCTCGGCCCATCTATTCTACTCGATCGCATCCTGTGTAAACCGGAACATTCGCTGATTATCCAAAGTTATCAACCCCGTGAGATGACATCAGGTTTACTCAACGCCGATGGTTTTGGTGTAGGTTGGCATCACCCACAGCAGGAAACTGACCCATTTACTTACAAGAGTACAGTTCCTATCTGGAATGAAGTCAACATTTCCAGCCTCAGTCGTTACGTTGAATCAAACTCCATACTAGCTTACGTCCGCAGCGCCACTGCGGGTCAAACTTTAGATTTGAGTAACTGCCAGCCATTTGTGCGCGATCGCATCCTATTCGTCCATAATGGTGCAATTAAACATTTTCGGCAAACACTCTACAGACCAATTCGCAATCTCCTAAGCGATCGAGTCTACCAATCTATTGACGGCACAACAGATTCAGAGCATATATTCGCCTTGTTTAACGAATTGAGAGAGAACAATAGTTTAAGCCTAGAAGATGCCTTATACAAGACATTAACTATTCTAGCAGAAATGGCAAATCCCCCCACATTTCCCTTGAGTAAACAAGGAATAGAACTTTCAGCTAATGTCATCATCAGTGATGGTTCCCAGCTAGTAGCTTCTCGCTTTGCCTTTGGAAATACGCCTCCCTCCTTGTATTGGCTACGGGACGATCCAACTTTCCCGGAAGCTGTCATCATTGCTTCTGAACCTCTATTTGCTGGAAATTGGCATTCTTGTCCCGAACAAAGTATTATCAGTGTAGGAAAAGACTTTGATATCAACATCCGTACAATTTCGTAGAGAAGCGATCGCACTCGCTTTGCATCGATGTCGCCTCGGTACTTTACAATTATTTGATGGCATAGATTGGGATACTTTTTGTCGCCAAGCACATTCAGAATTCAGTCCTGTCGGCTGGCATCTCGGTCACATTGCCTACACCGAAGAATTGTGGTTATTGCAGCGATGTGCAGGGATCTCGCCTTTATTTCCCAAGTATCGGCAAATGTTTGCTGCTGATATTTTACCAAAAAAAGAACGGGTTTATTTGCCCACATTTGCCGAAGTATGCTGTTACTTAGATACTGTTAGAAAACAGGTATTAAATTACTTGAAGACAGCGCCGATAGAAGAACAAGAACGCCTCTGGCAATTTGTAATTCAGCATGAAAGTCAGCATTGCGAAACAATTTCTTTTGTCTTGCAGATGCAAAGAGAGGAAAAAGCAATACAGCAGTTATCAAATGAATTAAATACACCCCTACCTAACTCTCTTTCTGGTAATATAAAACTGCCCGATTCAGAAAATTTGTTTTTGCACTTAAATGAGTTAAAATCTACTGTAGGCGAAAGAGAAGATGGTATTAATAAATTACCAATCGCCAATAACTTATCCCCTTCTCATTCGCCCATGATTGAAATTCCGGCGGGAAAATTTGAAATGGGAAATGATGGCATTGACGCTTTAGATAATGAGCAATCTAGCCACCTGCATTACTTAGAAACCTACTGCATAGATCCCTACCCTGTCACCTGCAATCAATACCGAAATTTTATAGAAGTAGGCGGCTATCAAAATCCCCAATACTGGTCAAAAGCTGGCTGGGAATGGCTGCAAAACAACCCAGTAAACCAGCCCCTTTATTGGTCAAATAACCCAACTTTTGATAATCATCCAGTTTGCGGTGTTAGCTGGTATGAAGCAGAAGCTTACTGTCAATTTATAGGCAAGCGACTCCCCACAGAAGCAGAATGGGAAAAAGCCGCTAGTTGGAATTCGCATACAAACATTAAAAACATCTATCCTTGGGGAGAAAAAGAACCGCAACCCCATCAGTGCAACCATGACAATACTGTGGGAAAAACTACACCCGTAGATACATATCCAGAGGGGAAAAGTGCTTATGGCTGTTGGGATATGTTAGGTAATGTTTGGGAGTGGACATCCTCCTGGTTTCATGCTTATGAGGGGTTTGAAAGCTACCCTTATCCGGGATATTCTCAAACTTATTTTGATGGCGAACACCTAGTTTTGAAAGGAGGCAGTTGGGCAACTCGTCCCTGGGCTTTGCGTTCTAGTTTTCGCAACTGGTATCATCCCGGAGTGCGACAGATTATAGCAGGTTTTCGCTGTGCTAAATAGTTTTAATCCCAGCTCCAAAGATGAGCGCAGATGTTTATAATATTATTTGCGTTCATCTGTCTTCATCAGCAGTTGAAAATCACAAAAGTAGCATTTTGGCAATAGATATTATGAAATATTCAAGAATTTCTGAGACCGAAAAATTAGCCAACAGTTGGGAAACACGGCTATACTTAGAGCAATTAGTTACTCCCTCTGTACCCTCAGAAAGGACTGGGAGTGATGTCATTAACGGTTTGAGTCAACAACCTAAATCTCTGCCACCTCGCTATTTTTACGACGATCGCGGCTCGAAACTATTTGAGTTAATTTGCGACTTGCCGGAGTATTATTTAACAAGGACTGAGACAAGTATTTTGCAAGAATGTGCTAGCCAGATCGCACATTTAACTGGCCCTGCTGAAATTGTAGAATTAGGCAGTGGCAGTTCCACTAAAACCCGGATTTTGCTAGATGCTTATTCCCAATTAGGATATCCTTTACGTTATTTGCCAATTGATATTAGTGAAACTATTTTAGAAAGCAGTGCTTATCAACTGTTGACAGATTATCCCTCCCTTGAGGTTCATGGAATTGTCAGCACTTACGATTTAGCTTTAGCGAAGCTGACACCATCACCTTTACCAACTCGAATGATTTGTTTTTTAGGCAGTACGCTAGGTAATCTCAATCCTGAAGAATGCGATATTTTCTTTTCTCAAATTGTCGGTGCAATGCGACTAGGAGAGTATTTTTTATTAGGCGTTGACCTTCACAAATCTAAAGATATTTTAGAGCCAGCATATAACGATAGTCAAGGGGTGACGGCTGCATTTAACTTGAATATGCTACAACATCTCAATCGTCTGTTTGAAGGCAATTTTGATTTGACCCAGTTTCAGCATTGGGCTTTTTATAATGAAGAATTTCACCAAATTGAGATGCACTTGCAGAGTAGGCGATCGCAAACTGTCGAATTGCGCGGTCTAAATTTGACAGTTGAATTTGAGGCGGAGGAAACTATCAGAAGCGAAATTTCCCGGAAGTTTGACTTAAAGATAATTCAGGAAGAATTATCGCGCCGATGTTTAGTACCTTTGCAAGTTTGGACTGATAAAAATCATCGGTTTGGTTTGATGTTGTCGCAGTTGCAGTCAAAATTGGGATAAGATAGCTAGAGCGGTATCATTTCTATTCCTCCGCGTCGATATAACCCAAATGTTTCCAAGCAGCAGGCGTTGCGATCCTACCGCGATTTGTCCGCTGCATAAATCCAATTTGCATCAAATAAGGTTCGCAAACTTCCTCAATAGTTTGGGAGTCTTCACCTGTAGCCGCAGCGATAGTTTCTAAACCAACTGGGCCGCCGTTAAAACTTTCAATCATTCTGCTGAGAATTAGCCGATCCGTCCAATCTAAACCTAAAGGATCGACATTAAAAAGTTCCAGAGAAATTGAGGCAACTTCGGCATCAATTGGTGTTAAATTTTTGACTTCGCTGTAATCTCGGACTCGTCTCAGCAAGCGGTTGGCAATGCGGGGAGTTCCGCGAGCTCTACGGGCAATTTCCTGTGCTCCTTCTGTGGTGATGGGGGTGTCTAGAACTTGAGCACTTCTAAGTACAATTGAAGTTAATTCATCAATTTCATAAAAACGTAATCTTTGGATAAATCCGAAGCGATCGCGCAACGGCGCAGTTAGCGAACCCACTTTCGTAGTCGCCCCCACCAAAGTAAAAGGTTTCAGAGGAATGCTGCGCGTTTTAGCAGTCTTACCTTGACCGATGGTAATATCTAAACGGCAGTCTTCCATCGCCGGATAAAGGATTTCTTCTGCCACCTTCGAGAGGCGATGGATTTCATCGAGGAAAAGAACATCTCCAGCCTTGAGACTAACTAGCAATCCTACAATATCTCGCGGTTTTTCCAGTGCGGGGGCGGTGGTAATCTTGCAATTAACACCCATTTCCTCAGCAATAATCAGCGACATCGTAGTTTTGCCCAATCCCGGCGGGCCGTACAATAATAAGTGATCCAGAGGTTCATTTCTGGACTTGGCCGCTTGAAGCGCGATCGCCAAAAACTCTTTTAAATCTTTTTGACCAATATAATCAGCCAATCGATGAGGCCGAATTTTCTCTTCCTGCTTGTTAGTGCTTTCCTCATCAGCAAAGGCTTCCGGTTCCACCAGAGATTCCGGCTCAGTTTTAGAAGCTTTGCGGCGGCGGGGAGGTTTAGTGAACTCTTCGGGTAACTCTGGAGAGGGAGGCTGTTTTTTAGACGAAATAATTGCCATATCGATCGCTATCAGACATGAGGAATAAGTAAAAGGAAGAAGGAAGAAGGAAGAAGGATTTAGTTATCTAGGAGAGAAGGAAGAAGTAAAAGGAAGAAGGAAGAAGGAAGACGGCTTTAGTTATCTAAAAAAGATGGATTTACTTAGCAATTTAAATTTAAATAGGATTTACCCCACTCTATTTATAGCTCCACCGTATCAGCGGTGCCTTTACCGCCGATACGACGGCGTTATGTTTTAACCGCCATAATTCCAGCCAGTGCTTTCAAGTAAAAGAGGGTCGCCCTCACGATGAACGCCTGCGGCGACGACTTCTCCCACATAAACAGTGTGGTCGCCATGTTCAACAGCACCAACAACTTTACACTCTATATAGCCTAGAGAATCTGAGATAATCGGACAGCCTGTTTCTTCTCCCAAATAAAATTCTACATCCTCAAACTTATCGCCAACGCGCCGCTGAGCTTTGAAAAATTTCTGGGCGAGTTCTTTTTGTCCAGCTTCTAGGAAACTCAAGGCAAAAACGCCGCTGGCTTTAATCATCGCATGGGACTTGGAATCTTGCTTAACGCAGTTCACCACTAGAGGAGGCTTAAAAGATGATTGCATCACCCAGCTAGCGGTGAAACCGTTCACTTCCTCGCCGTCCTTAACGCCGCAGATGTATAGTCCGTGAGGAATCTTACGCAGGATTGTCTGTTTTGCTTTATCGTCTAGCACGGGCGCACCTGTCTGAATTGGTTGTACATAGATTAGTTTACCAATCTCTATCCTTACTACCCACTTATTATATAGATTTTGGCAAGATATCTATTGCCCTATTAGCTAGATGCAGTTTTGAGAGTTTTTCCTACCAAAGCGTTTAAAAGTATCAGCACTTACGCAAAAACCACATATTTCTGTTATTACTAGCTAAGCTATTGCAAATTTATCTTTTTAGTTGATGCGGTCTAAGTCCTAAGTATCGTGAAAAATTTTTACAGAAAAATTCTATAAAAATCAACCGGAAAAAACAAACCTCGCTTGTATCTATGGTACGGGAAGTGTTGCCTCAAGCGACTTTACCCAATTAATTGACTGATTTTTTCACGCATAGGCACGTAAAGCATGGCATCCGTAATTGTAGCAAATACAGGCAAAGAGGAGATTATGTCTAATACTCTTAGCTCGGAAGATATCTTCAATCAACTATTAAGTGAAATCGAAAGCGGAGAAGATGATTTTGAAGAAGAAACCAGCGATGAGGAGGAGGATGATAGCAGTAGCGATAGTATCCCTGGTGCATTTTTTTCTACTGATACAGATTTTAATAATATCAGTGGAACGGGTGGCAATGACACTCTCAATGGCGAAAGTACCAATGATACTCTCTCTGGCTTAGCTGGTGACGATCGCATTAACGGTGGCGGCGGAGCAGACTTACTCGTAGGCGGTCTAGGAGACGATATTTATACTCTACCTTTGACCTCTGGAGGTACAAGAATTCAGGATGAAGGAGGAGGTAATGACGAGCTAAATTTCATAGGTGAAATTAAGCTAGAAACAAGCCTAACAGTTGGCAAGGTGGGTATGGCGAGGAATAACACTAGCTTAGTGGTAGACATTAATAAAGACGGGAAATATGAAGCGGATCGGGATTTAACGGTTGAAAATTTCTTTGCTAATGAATCTAAAAATCAACCAGGATCTGGCGCGATGGATTTTATCGCGCAGTACGACATATTTGAACTAATGGCTTTAGTTAATCCGATCGCTACTACCCTGACTCCGACTCCCTCTCCCATATCAACACCAACTCCGTCTCCAGTATCAACATTAACACCAACTCCAACACCAACTACCTCTCCGGTATCAACACCAACTCCTTCTCCAATATCAACATCAACACCAACTCCAACACCGACTCCCTCTCCCATATCAACACCAACTCCGTCTCCAATATCAACATTAACACCAACTCCAACACCAACTACCTCTCCGGTATCAACACCAACTCCGTCTCCAATATTAACATCAACACCAACACCAACTCCCTCTCCGTCTCCAATTTTGGTATCAACACCAACTCCTACATCTACTGAGACAGTACGCATCAACTTTTTTACAGGTTCGCAAACTCCGCCAAATACCGATCCATCAGGAATCCCAGAATTTCAGGTAAAACAGTTAGAAAGTGAGACACTTTTTAGCTTATCAGACAAAGATGATAATCTTGCTCTAGCTAGCTATCCCGAAGCTGCTAACAAGTCTATTCAAGCTTTGAATGGGAGCGATAACGTGCGCGGTACTGACCTAAATGACAATATCAATGGTAACAAAGGTAATGACACAATTGAGGGAGGAAGCGGCGATGATTCTCTGCGGGGAGGTAAAGATTACGACCAACTTTTTGGTAGCACTGGCAATGATATTGTCAATGGTGGTAATGAAGATGATAGCCTTTACGGTGGAGTCGGTGATGATATTTTACGCGGCGGTAAAGGTAAGGATCTCCTCTTCGGTGAAGAGGGAAACGATCTGTTAGTTGGTGACTTCGATCAAGATAGTTTAGCCGGTGGTGCTGGTAGCGATCTTTTTGTCCTTCAATCTCGGAAAAAGGATTCATCTAGCGATACTTCTACTAATCCTGCGGAAGTAGACCTTGTTGCTGATTTTCAATTAACTGATGGTGATAAAATTGGATTAGTTGGGTTGGCGAATAATGCTCTCAGTTTTGAATCTATTCAGATTCAGGTAAATGACGGCACATCTGAGTCTGCTACTGCGATTAAGATTAAGGCAAGTGGGGAGTATTTAGGAATTGTCAAGGGGGTAGCTGCTAATGATATGGCGGCGCAACCGTCTAATTATTTCCTAGATGTGAGTAATAACCAGAAGTTAACCCTGGGTTAGTGGCAAAGAAACCGGGTTTTTTACCGAATCTATCGGCTGTAGCGAAGTATTTTCGTAAAAAACCCGGTTTCTGGGGCCTCAAAGAGTATGCGATCGCAAATTCCCCAACTTCTTCTAAAATGAGGTAATGAAAAAGGCGATCGCTTCTTTTATTATCAAGAAACTTCGAGCTCAATTTTCTTAAAATTAGCATGAGGAATGCGAGTTCTAACTTGTATAATTTCAATACCAACCACTTGATTTTGGTCATTAAAATCAAAGATAATACCTGGTTGAATTTCTTCTGATTCGACTATTTTTGAATCATCTAAGTGGAAATAGAGAGCATCTAGTTTCTCGTCAAAATGGACTTTCATAGTTGATTCCCTTGAGTGCGATCAAAATAAACAGTAACAATGCGCCAAGGGCTAGTAGTTTGATTATATACTATTAATTTTCCTTTTAAAACTCAGTCAAATGAAAGGCGATCGCTCTTTTTTGTACAAAAAAGCGATCGCTATCACCGTTATTTAAGCAACTCCATGCTGCTTAAACCAAGCTTGTAACCGCTTCCATGCGTCCTGAGCTTCTTTTTGGCGATAAGTCGGGCGATAATCGGCATTAAAGCCATGTGGAGTATCTGGATAAAGCACTATTTCCGAACCGCTACTTCCAGTTTTGAGAACCTCACGCATTTTCTCAACTGTATCATTGGGAATATTATCATCTTTACCACCGTAAAGTCCTAAAATAGGTACTTTTAAAGTGGCTGCAATATCAATCGGATGTTTAGGAGTTAAAGGAGTTGGTTGAGATATTAAACGTCCGTACCAAGCTACACCAGCTTTGACTTTGGGGTTGTAAGCTGAGTATAGCCAAACGATGCGGCCACCCCAACAAAATCCTGTTATTCCTAGTTTGTTAATGTCGCCTTTTGATGATTTTTCTGCCCAAGCTACGGTTGCATCTAAATCCGACATGACTTGAGTATCTGGAACTTTGGAGACAACTTTGCTGATAATTTCTGGAATGTCAGTCATGTTAGAAACATCGCCTTGACGGGCGAACATTTCAGGTGCGATCGCTAAATAACCCAATTTGGCAAAGCGGCGGCAAATATCCTGAATATGAGCGTGAACGCCGAAGATTTCTTGCACTACTAATACTACTGGAAAATTGCTGCCCGTTGCAGGCATTGCTCGATATGCTGGAATTGAACCATCTTCAACAGGAATTTTTACTTCTCCTGCTATTAAACCAGTGGCATCTGTGGTAATAACTGTGGCAGAAATGGGGTGAGCTGCTAATGCAAATCCAGCAGCTAATGTGCTGATTGTAATGAATTTTCTGCGGGTTAATTCTCTCATTGTTGTTAGTTGTTAGTTGTTAGTTGTTGGTTGGTAATTGGTAATTGGTGATTGGTAATGGCTAATTGCTGATTTGGTACTTAGGGGTTGTGAAATGAAATCTTTAACTCAAAAAACTCATAACCCTTTGTTGTTCATTAGCTATTAGCCATTAGCCATTAGCAATTAGCCATTAGCAATTTCTCATTTTTGACGGAATAGATGAGTGTGTTCGGGATGGTAAAGGCGCGATCGCCCTCCTACTGCTCCCAAGGCTGGACTGATTACATACATCGTGGTTCTAATTAATTTATGATCGCGGGTACTAACTGCCATTTTGTCAAGAGAAACTAGCAAAATTTTTTCATCTGACCAACCTAAACGGTAACAAATTGCTACAGGTGTATCGCTGGGGTAATGTTTGGCTAACTTAGCTTGAGCCTCTTCTACGTGGCGGGCACTCAAATATAAACACAAACTGGCTTGATGTGCGGCTAAACTGGCTAATTCTTCGCGTTCGGGGACTTCTGTGCGGCCGCCGATCCGGGTAAGAATAATAGTTTGTACTTCTCCGGGTATTGTCAGCTCAACTTTGAGTTTAGCGGCTGCTGCCTGAAAAGCACTAATTCCCGGTATGACCTCAAAAGGGATGTCAGCTTCAGCTAAAGCTTGCATTTGCTCGTGGATGGCGCTGTAGAGGCTGGGATCGCCGGAGTGAAGGCGGACGACTGAAAGTTGCGATCGCACTCGTTCCACCACGATCGCTAAAATCTCTTCCAGTGTCTTATTCGCAGTTTGGATAATCTCAGCATCAGGGCGGACACCCTGTAGAATTTGCTTAGGTACCAGGGAATCGGCAAATACAATTACATCAGCCTTAGCCAGTAACTTTTGAGCCTTAACTGTCAATAAATCCGGGTCGCCGGGGCCAGCCCCAACTATATAAACTCTAGGTGTTAGAGACTCAGTAGGATCGATCGCGTTCATTCAAAAAAATTCTGCTAATTTTGGTAATTGATCCGGGTTAACCGCATCTTATTCAGAAAACAATATTGGTAGATGCACCCTGGTTTGAACCCTAGAGACCAATCTCTAGGGTTTTTTTAATTATTGGTATCAGCATCATCCCGCGATCGGTTAATATTGGTTGTCTGTTGGTTTACTGAGACAACATCTGGCAAAGGGCGATCGAAAAAGTAAAGCCAAACTAGCCCCATCAATCCTACAAAAATACCTGTCAAGCTTACTACTTGAGCAATTCGCAACGAACCCAACATCAAACTATCAGTTCGTAAGCCTTCAATCCAGATGCGGCCAGTGCTGTAGGTTGCTATATAAACTAGAAATAACGTGCCTGTTTTCAGGCGGCGTTTTCCCTGTAAATCCTGAAAAAATAATGTTAGTAATAACCCGAATACTGTTAAATTCCATAAAGACTCGTAGAGAAAAGTAGGGTGAAAATACTCAAACTGTCTGTATTCTTGAGGCAGTCCATAGCGGTGTTCGGGGGGTATATACAATTTCCAGGGCAAATCTGTAGGGCCTCCAAAAGCTTCGGAGTTGAAGAAGTTTCCCCAGCGCCCGATTGCTTGGCCTAAAATTACAGAAGGAGCCATCAAATCTGCTAATTGCCAGAAAGAAATTTGCTGAAGTTTGGAAAATATTAAAGTTGCTATTAGTCCGCCTAAAATAGCTCCGTGGATGGCAATTCCACCTTTCCAAATTGCAATGATATCGCCTGGATTTTGACTGTATTGTTGCCACTCAAATAGGACGTAGTAGAGTCTAGCACAGGGAATCGCTCCCACAACTAGCCAGATCGCGAGGTCGCCAATGGTTTCGGGGTTGATGCGGCGGCGTTCGGCCAGATATTGGGAAAGGTTAACGCCAATTAAAACTGCTGAGGCAATTAAAAGACCGTACCATCGGATCGATAGGGGCCCCAGGCTGAAGATTATGGGGCCTGGAGAGCTAAATTGAAAGGCTAAGGGTAGGGCTGGATGGTTTAGCAACATGAAAATTTAATCGATAGTGGTTGAAAACTGTAAGATCCGCGCACCCTGTACGAAACTACAGATTTGATTTTATGTTGTGGCGGTGACATGAGTGCAATATTCGCTCAAATTTCTAGAACTTAGACAAAGTAACCGGGTTTCTTAGAAAAATACCTGATTTTTAACTAGATATCTACAAAGAATACACAAAGAAACCGGGTTTCTTAGAAAAATACCTGATTTTCAACTAGATATCTACAAAGAAACCCGGTTTCTGACCTGGACGTGGGTAAGTCTTGATTTTTAGTTGATGGCGGATGAACTTTAGGATAGTGGTTGATGACACGGGGACGAGTAATGCCCAAAAATGAAGAGTGGGAATCGCTGAAGTTTTGATAGTTAATTAGATGTGTAAGGGCGATCGCGTAAAACAAACAGCGTAACTGAAATAGGACTTACGCAGGAAGTCGCAGAAATCGGTTTTTGAGAGCATCTGTGGGTCTGGGCGAAGTATTTTCGTCAAAAAACCCGGTTTCTGTGGTTGGGTGCGTAAGTCCTGTGAAAGCGAGTTAAGTTAGTAGTAGTTCGTTTTTAGTTTTTCTCCGTCCTATGCCCGTTGTCGAATCCCCAACGCCCCATGTCTCTTCTTCCGCGCCCCTTTTAGGCGCAAATCTTGCGGAGTTAACAGCATGGGTGCAGGAGCAGGGACAACCTGCTTACCGCGCTAAGCAGTTACATCAGTGGATTTATGAGAAAGGCGTGCGATCGCTTTCGGAAATCTCCGTCTTCTCGAAACAGTGGCGCGAAAGTCTGGCAAATGTGCCGATCGGTCGCTCAATAATTCACCATCGCTCAGTTGCTCCAGATCAAACTGTAAAATATCTTTTAAAGTTAGCCGATGGTCAAATTGTGGAAGCTGTGGGTATTCCGACAGAAAAGCGTCTGACTGTTTGCGTTTCTTCACAGGTTGGCTGTCCGATGGCCTGCGATTTTTGTGCTACTGGTAAGGGTGGTTTTCAGCGCCATTTAGCTAAGCATGAAATTGTCGATCAGGTGTTAACGGTTCAAGAAGATTTTAAGCGGCGCGTCAGCCATATTGTATTCATGGGTATGGGGGAACCGCTACTGAATTTGGAAAATGTGGTGGCGGCTGTTAAGTGCCTGAATGAAGATGTGGGAATTGGACAGCGAAATATTACAATTTCGACGGTGGGAATCCGCGATCGCATCCGTTTATTAGCCGAACATCACTTACAAGTTACTCTCGCTGTCAGTCTTCACGGTTCTAATCAAAAGTTGCGGGAAAAACTAATACCGAGCGCTCGGAATTATCGGTTTGATGAATTGATGGAAGAATGCCGCGAATATGTGAAGATTACCGGCCGAAGATTGAGCGTTGAATATATCCTGTTAGCAGGCGTGAATGACCTGCCAGAACACGCTGCGGAATTAGCTGATAATTTGCGCGGTTTTCAATGTCATGTTAATTTGATTCCTTACAATCCGATTGCAGAAGCTGATTACGAGCGTCCAAGTCAGTATCGAATTAAGGTTTTTGTTGAGGCTTTAAAGGCGCGGCATATTGCAGTTAGCGTGCGCTATTCTCGCGGATTAGATGCAGATGCAGCCTGCGGTCAGTTACGGGCATCGCGAGTTTAAGATTATGGTGGGTAGAGTGGGCTGTTTAATTCTCCATTCTAAAATTTTAAGACTTAACCAGCAACTCCTTCCTGGAACCAAGACTGTTTAATTCTACCCAAAAAATTGTTTAACATCTCCACCAACCCCTCTCTCCGACAAGGAGAGGGGGGCAGGATTGTTAGCATTAATTCTCTTTAAGCAGTACCCACCCTACAATCTATAAAATTAGTGACGTGAATAAAGACCGGGAGCGTAGGCTTCCACAACTTTACCAGTGCGAGAACAAGTAATCATTAAATAGTCGCAGCTAGGGCATTTAGTCTCTATTAGGTGGCTGGTAGAATGATAGTGGCGTTCGGCAGCGGAACTGCCGCAGTTAGGACAACGAATTGCTTGTTTTGTCTGCATTTTAAATCCTTTGAATTTAATGGTTTTTAAGGGGCTGTTTAATTTCAAATTAGATCGTTTAGTTGAAAAAATCCACTTTCGCAACAAAATGTATAGCTAGGGGCTAGGGGCTAGGGGCTAGGGGCTAGGGGAAGAAGGGAATAGGATAAGCGGGTTTGGTGAAAACCAGTATGTCCTAACCACCTTGGCGGTTGCTATATCTAATTTAACCAACAGGTTAAGAAATTTTGACTGGAGAATTGATTAAACGCTCTTTATTTATTATGGCACTATATATATAGAGAAAACAGGATTTACCGACAGGGATCGAGAAAATCTGTTGTTTCACCGATGCTTGACTACAGGAAGGAAGAATTTTCCCGGAAACCTGGTTTTTTACCAAAATACTTCGTTTAAACCCTCAATCGGGGTAAAACACTGCTTTTCTTTGGTCGGAACCTATAAGTTTTGGGTAAAAAACTTGGTAAATGGGGTGATGGTTCAGGTAAGGCAGCGGATTCGCGATGCCCATTTAACTTAACTGGTTTGGTTGCTCAGGTCAATCGGGCGCTTGACGATGCTAATGAGTTGTGTAGGTTATTATATAGTTATCGATTATTATGTGATTAATGGTAATGCTTGAACCTCTCTATGAAAAAGATTTTCAAATCTGGATTGATGCCACGATTCAGCATCTCAAAAATCGTCAATTTGAATCTCTCGATATTGAACATTTGATTGAGGAATTGAATGGCTTGGGTAAATCGGAGCAGAATGCACTCAAAAGTAATTTAATGATTTTGTTGGCTCATTTGCTGAAGGTGAAGGTACAATTTGATGCTCCCGATACTATGAAAATGAGTTGGTATAATTCTATTATTGAACATCGCCAACGAGTTTTGAGCAGTTTAGAAGATACACCTTCTTTAAAAGGTTTTCTTGTGGAAGCGATTGATAAAGCTTATCCTCAAGCTTATAAGTTAGCAATTAAGGAAGGTAAATTTGCGGCTTTAGGGGTGCGGATTCCTGATGTAAGTGAATATCCTAATGTTTGTCCATTTTCTGTTGAGCAGATATTAGATGAGGATTTTTATGGTTAGTTTTTGATTCAAATTAGTGTCTAGAAATCATTTTATTATTTCTGTGTTTTAACAAGATTTGGAGGGTATATCTATGCGACTTGAAAGCCCTTTCCACGAAGGCGAACTGCACGCACAGCAACGGGTTGGCGAAGAGATAGCAGCCCAACAAAATGGGCAAATCATTGGGGATACAATTGTCCAAAATGCAATCAAATTCATCGAACAGCAACGCATGATTGTTCTGGGCAGTGTGGATGCAGCGCAGAAAGTTTGGGCATCGGTGTTGTTTGGGTTGCCTGGTTTTGTTAAACCTGTCGATCCGCAGGCGATCGCATTTGACTTAACCCAAGCTATGATTAATCCTCACGATCCTTTCTGGGCAAACATCCAGGCTGAAAATCAGATCGGAATGCTGGCGATCGAACTTGCCAGTCGCCGTCGGTGGCGGATTAATGGCGCGATCGCTCAACAAGCAAGCGATCGCTTACGTTTAAATGTTGTAGAATCCTATCCCAACTGCCCCAAGTACATTCAGCGACGGCAGCTTGTTCCGAATTTCGATTTAACGGCTGCAAAACAAGGTTCTGAGGCACAATTTGGACAATCCCTAACACCTGAACAGCAGCGTTGGATTGGATCGGCCGATACTCTATTTGTTGCCAGCGCCCACCCAACTCGTGGGGTTGATGCCTCTCATCGCGGGGGAAATCCCGGCTTTGTCCAGATTCTAAATGCGCGATCGCTTCGCATTCCCGATTACGCTGGAAACAGTATGTTTAATACCCTGGGAAACCTGGTTATTAATCCTCTAGCTGGGTTAGTTTTTCTAGACTTCGATCGCAGTCGCACGTTGCAACTGACAGGTAAAACTACAATTCAGTGGGATCTGGATGAGTCTACCGACTCAACTGGTGGGACTCATAGATATTGGGATTTCACAATTGACCAGTGGTTAGAAACTGACTTACCCCAGTTACTTCACTGGGAATTTTTAGATTATTCTCCCCACAATCCGATAGCGGCAGTTGTTGAATAGGCGTTGCTGAATCAAGGTATGATAAACTTATTGTGCGATCGCAGACAAGCGAAAATGATTTCTTTGATTTTGATACGGAACTGGAACATCTGCAAATTTTAGATAGTGAATTAGTAACTGAATTGAATATCTTAGCATTTGTTCAGATTTAGAATAACAAAGACTTTTTCGTTTTAGGCGAGCCAAATAATGCCTTAATTTTGTATTTTCACCCTCAACTCTTATCATATATGTTTTGCTAATAATCTGATCTCCATCGGGAATAAAATTAGGGTAAACTTTCCATCCATCTGTCACATAAAAATGGCATTTCCATTTATTAACAATCTCCCAGTGTTGTGAAGTGTTATTTTTTGGCGATCGCACTCTCAAATCATCATACCCCAATTCACCAACGCCTCTTTTGACAACCTTCCTTCAAAGGGGTGTTCAAAGTCGAAGGGTTCCCTGGGAACAGACTCAGCTTTTCTGTACATGGTGAGGGAGGGTGATGCAAGGCTTTTGACCTATTTTACCTGTTTTTCTTGCACCATACTCTCGCTCCGCGATCGCACCGCCCTCACGCCTCTAGCCAGCGCCCGTCATGCTCGGATTCGCCCCATATTTATTATGCAACCTCTGGGAGTTGAACCCAGCTCAGACGAATTATGAGTTCGTTGCCTCTCCGATCGGCCAAGGTTGCGATGGCGGAACGCCGCGCCGAAGGCATCGCGCACTTAGATTACTGGGGATTCGCTTAGGGATTAATCGGCTTTGGCAAATCCCAAATTAGTTCCTCTACCAGAGTGAACCAAAGCTAACTGCTCGTAGCGTTTGGCGTGTTCGATCAATTCAGCGGCTTCTGCCTCAGAGACATCTCGCCGTAGTTTGGCCGGCACTCCCACAACTAAGGACAAAGGCGGCACGTCTTTAGTTACAACTGAGCCCGCACCGACGATACTACCGGCCCCCACCCTCACGCCATCGAGTACGACTGCACCGATCCCAATCAGACTTCCCCGCTCAATATAAGCTGAGTGAATTACAGCTCGGTGTCCCACTGTTACAAAATCTTCTAAGATAGTGGGCTTACCTGGATCGCCGTGCAAAATTGCTCCGTCTTGAATATTAGTACAAGCTCCGATCGCAATCCGCTCCACATCTCCTCTGACAACGGCTCCGTACCAAATACTAGCCCCCGCTGCGACTTCTACCAAGCCAACGATCGCAGCATTGGGAGCGATAAAAGCTGCTAGGGAGAGATCGGGGACGGGCCAATAGGATGTTAGGATTGGGAGTGGCTGGTTAAGATTAGTCATAGCGATCGACATTAGCACAACAAAGAAAAAAGAATCAATTGAATCTATGAAACATCTTGGTCTTCCCTTAGAAGTAATATCTAAAGAAAAGCTTTCTACCAATCTAACGGCTAATCGGCACCCCATCCATAGATGGTTCAACTTCATAGCGGGTTTTTCTCCAGAATTTGTAAGCAATTGTATTCAAGAAGCCAACTTAAAAAGCAATGAAATAATTATCGATCCTTTTGCTGGGCTTTCAACTACTTTAGTACAAGCAAATCGGGAAGGAATCCAATCTATAGGTTTTGAAGTTCATCCATTTTTCTATGATATTTCTCTTGCAAAACTTTTCCCGCCAAAAGGGGAACAGCAAATAAATAACATTGAGAGTATATGTCAATCAGTCAGACCTTATTTTGGTGAACTAACAGAAATTTGGTCAAAAGATGCTTTAGCTTTTTTAAACAAACTTGTACCAGAAAAAGAGCTTAGATTTTTAGCATCAGCCTTGCTTCTTGAAAATGAAGTAAATATTACAGAACGCCATATTTATCGCCTTGTTTTATCTCGCGTTTTAGAGTTGGCATCTGGCTCTCAGACTGATGGTATTTACAAAGCTCCTACTACGCGAAAAAAATCGGTTTGTTATAACGAAAGTATTACAAAAATTTGCGCTGAAATTAGAGGGGATGTCGCTATTATTGGAGATCGCTATTTATCGAAATCTTCTTTACATTTAATGACTTCAGAATATATGCTTCCAGTCGATAAAGAAAGTTGTTCATTGTGCATTACATCTCCACCTTATTTGAATAATTTTGATTTTGCTGAAATGACTCGAATGGAACTTTATTTTTGGCGTTATGCAAGCTCATGGCGGGAAATAACAGAGAAAGTTAGGCGTAAATTTATTGTCAATACTACAACTGTACCTACTGATTTAAAACGCAACCAAAACAAGTTTGTTGAAAGTCTATCTCCAACTTTTTTAGCTTACCTCCAACCAGTTGTTAGCGAACTTAATCAACAAAAGCGTGTCCGACCTGGGAAAAAAGATTATGATTTGCTTGTTTACCCATACTTTGCTCAAATACAGTCGGTTTTCCGAGAAATAAGGCGAGTGCTAAAAATAGGAAGTTCTTTTCACTTGGTTGTCGCAGATGCCGCTCTTTATGGAGTTCATATCCAAACAGAAAAACTGCTGGCAGAGCTTATGCAAGAGAATGGATTTCAGATCGTAGGAATTGAAAATCTGAGAACAAGAGGAGAACGCTGGATACTTAAAAAGAGAGATGGAGCAAAAACTTCTCTTGGAGAGTTCCATATTCACGCTGTACGTACTGACAGAGAGCAAACAAGCCTACTAGGAAGTTATATCATGCAAGAAAATTTAGATTTAGAACTGGAAGAGTCAACAGATGAGGAATCGGTGGAACAGAAGCTCAAAACAGATACTCTCTATGGTCTTGCGAAAGAGGCTATGGAACATTATGTTCGAGTCTATATAGAACTTAGCCGTCAGAGCCACGCCTTAGCAAATATTAAACCAGAGCACGTTCAGAGCTTAGAGCAAAAAATTATTGTTCTTACAGGAATAAATAGTTCACTTGATGCTGCTTCTGCCACGGTCGAACAAGTTGTTCAAGAGTGGCAAAGAGTTCTAGCTATTCCCTTCGATGTGGAAGCTGCTCTTACAAAGGGCGTATACGAGCAAATGAGGGAAAGAGTTAGAGATTTGCTGAGTGAACTGGAGCAGGAAACACAGGGATTTACGGTATTTGAAGCCAGCTATATTAAAGCTTCGCCTTATATGCTCCCTCTTCTCCAACGCCTAGCAAAAATTTCCAGTAAGTCGGCATTAAAAAAACGAATTGGTAGTGTTTCAGATAATGCAATTTCCGAAAAAGCTTCTCAAAAGTTAGCTGATATTTTGAATCAACAAGTTTCATTACAGCCTGTGAACTGTTCAGAGCTTATACAGAGTATTGAGCCAACTTTGGAGGGGATTGTACGTGACTTGGTTGGTAGAATTTTGCTAGAAAGCGTTGTCGCAAGTGCTCTTGATGATGCCAAACTCTCCTATAAGCGTGAATCTGAGTACAGCCATATTGAAGGAGTCCTTTATAATATTCGGGCCGACTTTGTTATTCCTGATGATAAATATCCCAAAGCTTTTATAGAAGTCAGAAAGTCTTCTCCAAGGCACGCATCACTTTATGCAAAAGACAAAATGTTTTCAGCCATAAACTGGAAGGGAAAACATAAGGAGATGCTGGCGGTCTTAGTAATAGATGGGCCTTGGACATCTGAGACATTGAAAGTTATGGCGAAAGTATTTGATTATGTTGTTCCCCTTGCAAGGGTAGCTGATATAGCACAAGCCATTTCTGCATATATACAGGGTGACAAGTCTAAGCTTAAATGGCTCATAGATTTTGCTGTTAAACCAGCAGTGGTCGCAAACACAGAAACAACCTCACCAGACGAAGCAGATTGATAGATATTGCAATAGCCGACGTTTGGCTATCAGGTATAATAATAAAAGCAATTAGCACTATTGCAGAAAATATGCTGGGACGCACTCCATGATCAATCCTGCCTTGCAATACCCGATGTTTGGCCCGGAAATTCAGTGTCCTCACTGTCGCCAGACAATTCCGGCGCTAACGCTAACGGACACTTATTTGTGTCCCCGTCACGGCGCATTTGAGGCAGACCCGAAAACGGGTGAGCTAGTCCATCTCCAGTCAGGTCGTCACTGGCGGCAGTGGGAAAATGATTGGTATCGGCAGCACACACATCCTGACGGGATTCGCTTTGAAATTCACGAAGCTCTCGATCGCCTCTATACTCAAGGTTATCGGGCAACTCGCGTCATCATCGCCCAACGCTATCGTGACTTAATTAGCTCTTATCTGGAGCGTACCACTCCTTGGCGGGGACAACCAGAATCCCCTCGGCCGAGACTTTACGGTTTGCCTGTCGATTTTAGCCCTGACCCCTTAGAGGAACCTTGCTGGGAAGTAATTAATTTTGACTTGGAAAAAGAGCCAGGAGTACCGATTAGATATCCTTATTTTCGGTTGTTTGAATAAGATTAGAAAAGCGCTGTATAAGCATTCTTCCTTCTTCCTTCGGCTTTCTACTTAGCTCTGTATCTAAAATCTAAAATTTAAAATCGAATGCACCACGCCTCGATTCGTACTGCTAATATTCATTGCGCGATCGCTTTCTACGAACAACTGGGATTTACCGTCTGCGAACGCTTTACAACCGGTTACACGCTTGCTTGTTGGATGGAAGGCTTAAATGGGCGTATTGAACTGATCCAAATACCGGAACCCAAACCTGCACCGGATGCCTTTGGAGACGAGCATTACGTTGGCTACTACCACCTATCTTTTGATATCACAGATACGGCAACTGACCTTTCTAGCTGGCTAAAGTCGGTACAAGAGCGCTTTGAGTCAGCAGCACAGGCGCAACCCAAGGAATTCCAGCCTTTAAAAGTTCTCTTAGAACCGACTCAGCAAATGATTGGCACGAATGTTTATGAAGTAGCTTTTATTGCCGATACCGATGGATTACCTTTAGAATTTATCCGGCTGTTAACTGTTAACAGTTAACGGTTAGTTGTTACCAATTACCAATTACCAATTACCAATTACCAATTACCAATTAATAATGATTATCGCTCTCGCTCAGGATTTATAACCACTAATTTTCTTTGAACATGAGCTTGACTTTTAAGTTTTAATCTACTATGGTTCCTTTTTAAGAGACTAAATATGAATATATGTTCATAGTAGCTTTTTATCTAAACTTGGGAAAAATAATGAACAAACCAAAATTAAGTCATTCGGGCTGTTGTGGGAGTGACGACCACCAAGAACGCAGTCATGAGAATCATAATCATAACCATAATCACGACCACGACCACGACCACACTCATGGCGGTGGAGATTTCAACCTCAATCAAGAGTTGATACCTGTTGGGTTGGTGGTTATTTTGTTTATCATCGGTTTGATTTTTGAGGAAAAATTACACAATACGCCCTACAGTATTGGCGAATATCTAGTTTTTATCCCAGCCTATCTTTTAAGTGGCTGGAATGTATTGAATAGCGCCGGACGTAATATACTTCGAGGCAGATTATTTGATGAAAACTTTTTAATGACTGTAGCAACATTGGGCGCAATCGCAATTCACAAACTGCCTGAAGCCGTTGGAGTAATGTTGTTTTTCAAGGTAGGAGAATTATTCCAAGATTTTGCTATTGGTCGTTCTCGCAAATCCATCAAAGCACTATTAGAAATTCGACCCGACTATGCCAATCTCAAGCACAATGGCGATGTCAAAAAAGTTTCACCAGAAACAGTAGCCGTAGGGAATATTATTATTGCTAAGCCAGGAGAAAAGATTCCCTTAGACGGCGAGATTATAGAGGGAAATTCTCAAATTGATACATCAGCAATAACTGGAGAATCAGTACCTCGCAGCGTCAGAATTGGAGAAAAAGTCTTAGCGGGAACGATTAACCAGACAGGAGTTCTCACCGTCAAAGTTACTAAACTGTTTGGCGAGTCTTCAATATCCCGGATTTTGGAATTAGTAGAAAATGCCAGCAGTAAAAAAGCTGAGACTGAAAAATTCATCACCAAATTTGCTAAATTCTACACGCCGTTTGTGGTTTTTAGCTCATTAGCAGTTGCTTTAATTCCTCCTTTATTTATTGCAGGATCAACTGATACCGACCGATTTCTCTGGGTTTACCGCGCTCTTGTTTTATTAGTTATTTCCTGCCCTTGCGGACTTGTTATTAGCATTTCCCTGGGATATTTTGGGGGAATTGGAGGTGCTGCTAAGCAGGGTATTTTAGTCAAAGGCTCTACTTTTTTAGATACTCTCACTGAAGTCAAAACAGTTGTTTTTGACAAAACAGGAACTCTGACAAAAGGGGTCTTTAAAGTGGCTAAAGTTGTGCCTAAAAATGGTTTTGCTGAAGCAGAATTGATAGCAATAGCCGCAAAAATAGAATTTCAATCTAATCACCCTATAGCGAAATCTATTCTGGAAGCCTACGGTAAAAAAATAGATGCTTCTGAAGTTAAAGATTACGAAGAAATAGCAGGACACGGCATTCGAGCTAAGTTAGATAATCAGGTTGTGCTTGCGGGAAATGACCGTCTGCTGCATCGGGAAAACATTGCTCACGATGTCTGCAATCTCGAAGGAACAGTCGTTCATTTAGCAGTAGAAAATCGCTACGCTGGGTATATTTTGATTGGAGACGAGATTAAGGAAGATGCAGCACAAGCTATTTTTAACCTAAAGAAACTAGGTGTTGAGCAAATCGTGATGTTAACAGGAGATAATCAAGCCGTAGCCGAGAGTGTCGCTAAAAATCTGGGCACAAAAACCCACAATATTGTCTGGCAAAATATCATTTTTGCTATGTTAATCAAAGGTATATTTATCGCTTTGGGAACTTTCGGGGTAGCAACCATGTGGGAAGCCGTTTTTGCCGATGTAGGCGTAGCTTTGGCGGCTATTTTCAATGCAACTAGAGTTTTAAAATAAGGAGTTTGCCAGCCCCCATTACCATCGAACATCTATTGGAGATAATTTTATGAAACACGCACGTTCAACGCCTTGGATTCATAAATGGTCGCGTCTAATTATGGCAGGAATCGCTACTGTAGGAGCTGCCATAACTGCTTACTTAACAGCGGTAAAGTTTAGCCAGGAAACAGCAGCTTGCCCAACTAGCGGCTGTGATGTAGTTCTTTCCAGCCCTTATGCAACAATTTTTGATTTGCCCCTTTCTTTGTTTGGTTTTTTGGGTTATGCAAGCATGATAGCTTTTGCTGTAGCTCCCTTATTAGTCAATGGATCGGAGCAGAAAAAACTTAGATTAAAATTAGACAATTGGACGGGGCTTTTGCTATTTGCAGGTGGGACAGCCATGATGATTTTCAGCGGCTACCTGATGTACCTCCTAGCTTTTGAAATTCAAGCTGATTGTATTTACTGTATTGCCTCTGCTCTCTTTTCGATTAGCCTATTTTTCCTATCAATAATTGGTCGGGATTGGGAGGACATTGGGCAGCTATTTTTGAGCGGAATTTTGGTAGGAATGGTGGTGCTAATTACTTCAGTTGGTCTTTATACCAGCGTGAGTAATCCCGGCACTGCTACTGCTGAAGGTTATGCAATTACAACCTCCTCTGGTGCTTCGGAAACTGCCCTAGTCAAGCATCTTCAGAAAGTAAAAGCGAAAATGTACGGTTCATTTACCTGCGAACACTGTCATAATCAGAAGGAACTATTTGGTAAGGAAGCTGCTGGTAAGTTAAATTATATCGAATGCAACTCCGAGAGCATAAAGGCTCGGCTCGATCTCTGCGAAGCTGCTAAAATTGAAGGTTTTCCTAGTTGGGAAATCAACGGCAAATTATACCGAGGAGAGAAATCTTTGCAGGAGTTAGCTGATTTGTCTGGATATCAAGGCGATCGCAACTTCCAGAATACAGGAAGCCACGAACATTAGCTTTTCAAGAAATGAAACATTGTCTGCTGAGGATCGACCCGGATTTGGTATTAACTGTTAACGAAGTTTATATCCTTCCATCCAAGTAATACATTGCTGCATCTGTTTACCCATAGTTTCTCTATCGGCATGATATCTGCGTCCATGTCCCGGCAAAACCCATTCAAAGGAATAATTAGCTAATTTTTGCATAGATTTCACCTGTTCGGGCCAGGAATACCAACAAACGCGGGGAAAGGCTAACAACTGCTTAAGTTCATCAGACCAGGCGAGATGATCGCCACTAAATAAATATTTGTTGTTGTAGAGTAAAACTGTGTGACCTTTCGTATGACCGGGAACAGGAATAATTAACAAATCAGTTGCTAATTGGTAGGGTTCGCCGCCAGATAGTTTAATTTCTACATCGCGAGTATCAGTGGTAATTTCGTCTGTATGGAGGATGCGATCGCAGCCAAAATGGTCGCGATACTTTTGATGATCTGCCACATCGTCTTGATGAGTCAGATACATATAGCGAATGTCGCCCATTGCTTCTATCTGCTTGACTAACGGCGGAGAGAAACGAGGAGAATCAACCAAAACATTGCCTTCGGGCCGGACAATTAAATAGCTGGCTGCGCCGTAGGATTTCTCGGAGTGATAGCCGCAATGATAAATATTCTCTGCTATTAGCAGAGGGAAACTATGCTGAATATCTTTGATATTTTTCGGTTTCTCAACAGTACCGATAGAACTGGTAGGGCAAGATAATAAGGCCTGAAGCGATCGCTCTTTTTCAACCTCATTAGCTGGCTGGTGGTAAACCGCAGACTGTTCTCCAGTTTGGTGAAATATTTCTGGTGCCATCCACCGACAGGTATCGCAGTCAATACAGGTAGTATCGACATAAAAATTACCATTGGTATTTTCGGGACGGCGCAAATTTAGATGAGCCATATTTAAAACCGATATACTACAAGGAATTAATTTGATTATATCCTAGAATATTAATAACTGTGTCAGTCTTAATTTATTTTATCACTTTATTCTAGCTCTTCAATTGTAGATTCTAAACTTGTTGGCGAAGTTCGCAGATTTTCGACTGTGCTTTTAATAAAACCTGCGATCGGAACCGCTACTAATAAACCAATTAATCCTCCGACTTTAGTTGCTATTAATAGCGAGATAAAAATCCAAACAGGGTTGAGTCCAGTAAAACCTCCTAAAAGGCGCGGAGCAATCCCATTTTCAATTACTTGGTCAAGTACTGTCGCCACAGCTAAAACCTTCATCCCTAGCCAAAAGTTGTTCAAAGCCATCAATAAACTAACGATGCTGATACTCAAGCCTGCGCCCAAGGGAATTAGGGTCATTATGCCTACTGCTAAGCCAAATAATAAGCCAAAAGGAACCTGCAAAATTAGAAAGGCTACTGTCATTGATAAACCCATAAAAGTTGCCAAAGTAGCCTGTCCAATGAAATAATTTTGAAAGTTACGGCGTAAAGACTCACGGATTTGACTGCCCAATTCAGGGGGAAACCACTGAAACAAACCATCCCATAAACGCTGACCGTGCAGTAGTAAGTAAAATGTCAGAACTACTGTGATCATTAAGTCTAAGAGACTCCCGGCTGCGCCTAATACAACAGTTAAAATTTGACCAATAATTGACTGTAGTTGAGTAGAAAAACGCTCGCTCAATTGCTTAGCAAAACCCCGGAGATCGATAGGAAGGTTGCGGTTTTTAGCCCAATTATGGAGAGTCTCAAACTGTTCAGCACCAGAATTTATCCAACTGGGTAGGCGGGTGACAAGCTCATTTAATTGACCGAGAATAATAGGAGCAAGGGTGACAGCCAATACCACTAATATTAGTAAAAACAGACATAATACTAATACAACTGCTTGCTGCCGCTTCACGCCGTAGCGTCGCAGGAAATGTACGGGATAATCTAGTAAAAAAGAGAGTACGGTTGCTGTTACAAAAACGGTGATCAAGGAGCGAAAATATTCAAAGACTAGGAGCAGTAACCACGAATTGAGTACCACTAGGGGAAATAATAATCCCCATATCCACGATCGCGGCAGTTGATTTACAGGTTTCATGTAAGTCAGGAGCAAGAATTCAGAATTAAGAATTTTAACTGCTAATCGGAAAAGCCTATTAACTAGAAGGCTAAGGTATTAGCAGCAGGGAAAACAGAATTGACAGTGTGATTTTTTGCTATTGTCATTAGATATTTAATTGTGTCCAACTGAAGCTTTTTCCTGAATTCTGGCTCCTGAATCGCGTTAAGTAGAAGGAAGAAGGAAGAAGGAAGAACGAAGAACGAAGAAGGTTTATACAGCCAACTTTTTAGCCATCAGTATCTTATGTTTAATTCAGTGGATTTACTTATCAAAACTTTTCAGTATGCCGTTCTAGTGCTAATTGAATTAAGCGGTCTACTAATTCGGCGAAGGAGATGCCCGAAGCTGCCCAAAGTTGAGGATACATACTGGTAGCTGTGAATCCGGGGAGGGTATTAATTTCATTAATTAGAACTTGGCCTGTAGATTCGACATAGAAGAAGTCTACTCGCGCTAAACCAGCACAGTCAAGGGCTAAAAATGCTTCGATCGCCATTGATTGAATTTGAGAGGCGATCGCATCGCTGACTTTTGCGGGAATAAATAGATCTGCTTGCCCATGTGCGTATTTAGTTTCGTAGTCATAGAAATCACTTTTATAAGTAATTTCCCCAACTATAGAGGCTTGAGGTCGATCGTTGCCTAAGACGGCGCATTCTAATTCTCTAGCAACTACTCCTGCTTCAACAATTATGCGGCGATCGTAACTAGCGGCGCTGTCGAGGGCGGTTTCAAGTTCTGGGCGCGATCGCACTTTAGAAATTCCTACTGAGGAACCTAAATTCGCTGGTTTCACAAAGCAGGGATAGCCTAAATTTTCTTCGATTTGGTCGCATAATTTGGGGAAAATGCAAGGATTAGACCAAACTTGCGATCGCGTGACAGCAGTATATTTAACTTGCGGTAAACCAGCTTGGGCAAATACCATTTTCATCGCAATTTTATCCATCCCCATTGCCGATCCCAAAACCCCAGAACCGACAAAAGGTACTTGCATTAATTTCAGCAACCCTTGTACAGTACCGTCTTCACCGTTTGGCCCATGTAAGACGGGGAACCAAACATCGACAATATCGGGCCTTGGGAATTGACCATAGGCAATTGGGGATTGAGGAGTGAGAATTAAATTTTCCCCTAAATTGGCGATCGCCTCTTCCCCCTCTAATTGTAGGGGTTTTCCGGTTTCTAAGACTTGTTGAGGCACTGTTCCTGCTAACCAGCGACCATCTTTTTGGATGTAAAAGGGTAGAACTTCGTATTTACTGGCATTTTGGTCGGAAGCGATCGCACGCGCGATCGCCCTTGCGGAACTAATTGAGACTTCGTGTTCCCCAGAACGCCCGCCAAATAACAGTCCTATCCGTAATTTCGTCATTTTTTATACTCCTACTAATATACTGAGTTAGCGCAGTTACCAAGGGAACAATAGCATATTAGCAGCGATTCATTAATTGAGTGTTCTCATCAGGAGGCGATCGCCAACTCCAAGCACATCAGCGGATGTACTGCAAACTGTAAATTGCACGAGATGCGATCGGCATATTCTATGTTGCCAGCGATCGACAATATAGAGAATTTCTAAAGATGCTAGAAACTCTTAAAAAAGTAATAGACAAATATCATACTCTTGGCATGGTTAAAGCTGACGAACTGCTGTTGCGTCCGACAGATGCACTTCGTCTTGCTGATGAGTTGGAACAGAGGGGGATTTTAATTCTAGGTGTAGATATTTGGTACTATAGCAATCCTAAATCATTTGTGAATTTCTTACTCCCTCCCCTTAGCAAGGGGAGGGTTGGGGTGGGGTAAAAAATTTACGATTCATTATAGGATTGCTATATATCGGCGATCGAATTGCTGAAGACCCAAGTTCATTAGATTTGAGTGAAATAACAAATGTAAAAGTTAGCGCCAAGCTTACTAGAGAATTTATTACCACTCACTTACCTGAAAAAACAGCATTTGTTTCATTTGTTCTAGAAGAAGATACAAGCGGGGAAACTGAGGGTTGAGATCGGATATAAGCAAACCTATTTGCCTTACCTTATTGTCGAACTTCCACAACATTTATCAACCCCCAATCATACTTATAAGCTGTTCGACATCTAAACTGCATTATCATGGCGGTATAATTTGTAGCAAGTTTCTCATATCGTGTAGCAATACGTCTCCATTGCTTGAGTCGGTTGATAGCACGTTCAACAATGTTGCGTTGACGGTAGATTTCACGGCTAAATAGACCGCGACGCAGTTCATTTGACAGTCGTGGGATGGTAAAACGGATACCTCGGCTCTGTGAAATAACTACGGATACGACGACCTGTGTAGCCTTTGTCCCCTACCACTCTTGAAGGACGGATACGGGGACGACCTCGCCCAGAACGTTTGACTGCTCCTTGTTCCATCAATTGTTCTAAAAATATTGACTTCATAAGTTGACCGGGAGTGAGAAGAAAAGTTATCGGTTTACCTTTACCCTCACAACGTATGTGTATTTTTGTGCTAAAGCCTCCGCGAGAACGACCTAGTTTCTCCTCTTCTTCACCCCCTTTTTTCCACCTGCGGCGTGTTGGTGGGCACGAATTACAGTTCCATCAACGTAATGCACGTCAAGCGTCTAGGTTTCCTTGTTTGTCCGCATCGGCTTGTAGGTGTTCTAAGACTTGTTTCCAGATATCGGCTTTTTGCCACCGATAAAACCGTGTGGCTATACTTTCCCACTGTTCGGTACTTAAGTCTCCTCTATTCATGAACACACCTGCCTGCGATCGCCTATTTTTAGGATACAACGAGTTTGAAAACACGCCCTAGCCCTTAGCCCCTAGCAACAAGAATATTAATAAAACTTATCGGTGCTGCGGAAACTATGACTTCTCGGTAGATTGTTCTTAAAGATTTGTAAACTATTATCTATTATGGAGTCCTTTGCGCCTCTGATATTTTTTCAAGGAGTCCCATGAAGCAACTTGTGATTGCCGAGCGTTTCTGCCTCATTGCCCACATCGTCTCAATGGCTTTTGGACTGGCGGGGTTGTTGGTGGTGATACCCCGTCCCGAATTGATTATGAGCTTGCCACCTGCTGGACAAGTTCTGTTTCAGTGGGGGATGGCTGGGGGTGGAGTAGTCTACATCATCTTCGGTGCAGCAGCAGTTGCTCTCTATGCCTATCGAACATTAGGACTAGGGGCGACTTTGAGCTTTATGCTGCCCTCTGTGTTTTTATCGCTGGGGAGCGAGTTACTAGGAACGAGCACAGGTTTTCCCTTCGGCCACTACCACTACCTCAGTGGTTTGGGCTACAAGATTGCGGGGCTAGTCCCTTTCACAATTCCCCTGTCATGGTTTTATCTAGGATTAGTTTCCTACGCGATCGCCCGGGCGGGAGTAGCTGGTAGAGATGGCGAACTCAACTGGGTGCGCCAAATCGCAGCGATCGCCTTTGGTGCATTACTACTGACATCTTGGGATTTTGTCCTCGATCCAGCCATGAGCCAGACGATCGTACCTTTCTGGGAGTTTGAAGAGGTGGGAGCCTTCTTTGGGATGCCCTACCGCAACCTGGCAGGGTGGATGGGTACAGGAGTACTGTTTATGAGTGTGGCAGCATTTTTCTGGAGGAAAACACCCAATCTATTGCAGCGATCGCAATTAGGTTTGCCCCTAGTTGTTTATTTGATTAACTTCGCCTTCGGAGCAATTATTACCATCACCTCCCTAGATTCCCGGTTCTGGTTCCCAACATTACTAGCCGTATTTTTGGGTGTAGTTCCGGCTATAGCTTTGTCGTGGATGGCCAAGCCTCAAACTCAAGAAGCGGCTGAAACAATCTCATATCAGGATCAATTGGCTCTCAAGGCTGAAATTGCACCTCAGCCAGTGGGATTGCGAAAATAAATAGGAGCTAGGGGCTAGGGGCTAGGGGCTAGGGACTAGGGAAGAAGGGAATAGAATCAAGGTTTCCAGCAATCGCTCCTGTCCTAACTGTCAAGAAGGTTGCTATATCTTTTAGTCGGTTTTAGTCGTCTTTAGACGACTTGAGCTATTAGCCAGGGGTTGAAACCCCTGGCGGGTTCCAGTAGGATGATTCAATCTAGAGCGCAAACCCGGTTTCTTGAGGAAACTGGGTTCCCCTAGTCCTGGTAGAATATGAAACCACTACTTAAATTTCCAATCTAAATCTTTGATTCTTTCGCTCGCCCATTACCTATCCTCCCCTGATTTATCGATCGAAATTGCCAGTGTCGGACTGCTAGTGCTGCAATTACCAGCCGTAGCCATTCTCTTATCGCGGTTGATGAAAGGGCCCTCTCGCTATCCACCCTTGGAACCGCAGTCACCAACCCCAGATTTGGTAGGTACTTGTAGCGCGATCGTACCGACTTTAAACGAAGCCGATCGCATTTCACCTTGTCTAGCGGGATTAACTCACCAAAGTTACGAACTTCGGGAAGTAATAGTCGTTGATAGTTATTCCGAAGATGGAACGGGGGATTTAGTCAAAGCTACGGGACAAAATGACCCTCGGTTTCGCTTGATTAACGACGATCCCTTACCTTCTGGCTGGGTGGGCCGCCCTTGGGCCTTGCATACAGGTTTTTTGAACAGTTCCGATCGTAGCGAGTGGATTGTAGGGATAGATGCAGATACGCAACCCCATCCCGGTTTAATTGCCAGTTTGCTCAAGACAGCGGCTACTGAGGGTTACGATCTAATTTCCCTTTCGCCGCAGTTTATCCTTAAATATCCCGGAGAATTATGGCTGCAACCCGCCTTGTTGATGACTTTAGTTTATCGTTTTGGGCCGACGGGTACGGGGGCGGAATCAGCAGAACGAGTAATGGCAAATGGTCAGTGTTTTTTGTGTAAGCGATCGGTTTTAGCTCAATTAGGGGGCTATACAGCCGCAAAAGGTTCTTTTTGCGATGATGTCACCCTAGCTCGTTTTGCCGCATCTCTTGGGTTTAAAGTCGGGTTTTTGGACGGTGCGAAGGTTTTGAAGGTGCGGATGTATGAGGGAGCCCTTGAAACTTGGAAGGAGTGGGGGCGATCGCTTGACTTAAAAGATGCTTCTTCTCAGACTCAAATATGGGGGGATTTGTGGCTATTATTAGCAGTTCAAGGCTTACCGATACCAATTTTATTGAGCTATTTATTTTTGTCTCTACCTTTTTCTCTGTCTCCATCGCCTTCTCTATTTTTGTTAGGATTAAACCTATTTTTGCTTGCAATTAGGGTGGCTTTGTGCTTTGCGATCGCACCTTCTTATGACCGCACGCAAGCACAATCTAAGTGGATATTTTGGCTTTCTCCTCTCGCCGATCCCTTAGCCTTTTTACGAATTCTACTCTCTGCTATTAACAAGCCTACTCAATGGCGGGGTAGGAGTTATAACTAGGGGCTAGGGGCTAGGGGCTAGGGGCTAGGGGAAGAGAGGGGGAGCAGGGGAGCGGGGGAGCAGGGGAGCGAGGGAGGATGGGGAAGAGGGGGAGGATGGGGGAGGATGGGTAATTAGCCATTAGCCATTAGCCATTAGCGATTAGGACTTACGCAGGTTGTCGCAGAAACCGGGTTTTTAAGAGAATCTGTGGGTAAAAGCGAAGTATTTTCGTCAAAAAACCCGGTTTCTTTGGTTGGGTGCGTAAGTCCTGCATAAGCGAGTGTCCTAACCGTCTTCACGGTTGCTATATTAATCAAAATTGTTAAATGTTAATTGTTAATTGTTAATTATCCCTTTCCCATCCTCCCCCATCTCCCCCTCTCCCCTGCTCCCCCGCTCCCCCTGCTCCCCCATCTCTTCCCCTAGCCCCTAGCCCCTAGCCCCTAGCCCCTTCTTATGAACCCACTTCCCTTACCTCCTGGTAGTTTTGGTTTACCACTAATTGGAGATACCATAAACTTTTTGCGTGACTCTCAATTTGCCAGAAAACGTCACCAACAATACGGGCCAATCTTCAAAACCAGCCTCTTAGGACAGCCTACCATTTTCCTCTACGGCCCAGAGGCAAATATGTTTATATTGACCAATGAAAATCAATATTTTACTGTTAGCTGGCCACCTAGTACCAAAGCACTTTTAGGCCCTTTATCTTTAGCTTTACAAACAGGGTCAGACCACCAAAAACGCCGCAAATTATTGTATCAAGCATTTCAACCAAGAGCGCTAGCTGGTTACACTATCGCTATGGAAGAAATCACTCATCAATACCTGCAAAAATGGGGAAAAATTGGTACGCTAACTTGGTATCCAGAACTTAGAAACTATACTTTTGATATCGCGGCAAAATTGCTGGTAGGACTTGATTCTGGTTCCCAGACAAGCTTAGGTCATTTCTTTGAAACTTGGTGTGAAGGTTTATTTACAATTCCCCTACGTTTGCCTTGGACAAAATTTGGTCGCGCTTGGAAATCTCGCAAATTACTATTAGTAGAAATTGAAAACATTATCCGTCAGCGACAGCAAGAACCAGAGATTGGAAAAGATGCTTTAAGCTTGCTAATTGCCGCTAAAGATGAAGAAGGAAATAGCCTCAGTTTAGAAGAATTGAAAGACCAAGTTTTGCTACTACTATTTGCTGGACATGAAACTCTAACTTCTGCAATTGCATCTTTTTGCCTGGAATTAGCTAAACACCCCCAAATCATGGCAAAAGTCAGGGAAGAACAACAACAATTTCCCCCAAGCGAACCCATAACTCTCGAACAGCTCAAACAAATGCCATACTTAGAGCAAGTGATGAAAGAAGTGCTGCGGTTAGTTCCTCCAGTGGGTGGCGGTTTTCGGGAAGTAATTCGCTCTTGTGAGTTCAACGGATATCAAATTCCTGAAGGTTGGAACATTCTTTATCAGATTAATCAAACCCATAAAGATAGTCAAGTTTACCCCGAACCAGAAAAATTTGACCCCGAACGTTTTAACCCGGAACACTCAGCAAATTCTAAACCATTTAGCTATGTACCTTTTGGCGGCGGTTTGCGAGAATGTCTAGGTAAAGAATTTGCTAAGTTAGAAATGAAACTATTTGCAGCGCGAATTGTGCGCGAGTTTAACTGGGAACTTTTACCTAATCAAGACCTAACTCTAATTACAGTACCAACACCCCATCCCCGTGACGGTCTACAAGTAAAATTTACCCCTCAAACTTAAAAACTATCTGGGTTTATCTGTGGTTATCTGTGGCAAAAAATCACAAAGCTGCATTGACAATAGTCCAGACATCAACTAACAACAATAACACCGTACACACCAACAAAATCAAATACATCCAAGGTTGCGACAAAGGGCGGACATCCGCTGTATCGATCCCCGTTTTTGCTTCCACCAACCGCACCAATTTAGCAAATCCGGCCACGCGCATTGGTAACAAATAACCTTGACCAGAATCGCTCAAAAAGTAGTAGACTAAACCACCCTGACCAGTAGTTCGAGGTTTAAGAGCTTTTACTTGATTCCAAGGTAGCGACCAACCTTGTCGATAAAAACGAGGCACCCATTTGGGATATGATACTTGAATCTCTTCTTCGTTTAATATCACCATTTCGCTCAGAGTTGCATATATCGCCACGCCACCCAAACCGATACCTACCCACAATAATGCTGGCGGTACTGGTGCTGCTGTCACCTCTGATAAAAAAGGTAAAGGCAATGTCAGGGCCACATAAAGACTGAGCAAAGTAATGCGAATTAAAGGAGAAATGTGAAATACCGCAGGGAATTCTGCTTTCAAAGGTAATGGTTGATTGGAGTCTGCTGACATCGCTCAAATGCTAAAAAGTCTTCAATCAAATCTTTGCATAGTATTCCTGCCTGTGGATGAAACTGAGATAAATCCAAAAAACAGAACTAAACCTCAGTCAATTAATGTTAAAGCAGGCATGGGTAAAGGTTCTGGTATTTCTCTGGATTTAGGGCGCGGTGCATTCCTCGTTGGAGTGGTAGTAGTTGCGCCTGTAGACTGGGTGGATGGGTTGATTGTCGAGTAGGGCCCTTCGTTGATTTGTAGGCGATCGCAAGGGATTTTGTCTGATAAGATGGCACTGGCCATCATCCCAGTATGAATTTCCATCAGTCCTGCGGGTAATGCTTCAAATACTAGGCGTTGACCTGGAAACACCACTCGCTCGAAGTACCAGTTGGAAATATTGGTGATGCGTGCAATCTGGATTTGGCTGGTAGCATTCACATAGCAGCAGAGAATCTTACCAGAGCTGTTTGAAGGTAGGGGATCGAGAATTTGAGCCATAACTGCTGAGGAGCTTCACGCTAAAACAAGTTGTGATATAGCAAAGGTAACACTTGGCGATCCCCATCCGTTGTAAACGGGACTACCAATCGGTAAACTTGTCAAGAGTTACGCTCGCTTCTGAAAGCCAATATTGCTAGTTGTTGACCAAAATCTAACCTTAATGGCTAAATCGCGTCTTTATTCCCTAATATTGAAGGGCTGAGAGGTCATTTTAGGCTGGGATGGTATGGGGTGAAACCAGGAAAAATTTTAGAATTTTAATAATAATTAATACTAAAATCGGGAAAATTAGCTATATTGTAAAGTTATATTAAAAAATGAAGATAAATGTAACGGCAGTCAAAGGCAGGCAAGATGCCTGCCTCACAATGTTTATTGGAGGTACCTAATCAACTCCCTCTATGGGTGCAAATCCTTGGCGCTGGATATTTTCTGTGATAGTGCGGGGTTCGAGAAATTGCAGTAAATAATCGGGGCCACCTGCTTTAGAACCCACTCCTGAAAGCTTAAACCCACCAAAGGGTTGCCGGGATACAATTGCACCAGTAATTCCCCGATTTATATACAGGTTGCCGACTTCAAAATCTGCTTTTGCCTGTTCAATATGGGAAGGGGTGCGAGAATATAATCCGCCGGTTAAAGCGAAGTTTGTACTGTTAGCAATTGCTAGTGCTTCGCTGAAGTTTTTCGCCCGAATTACGGATAATACTGGGCCAAATATTTCTTCTTGGGCAATTGTTGCTGTGGGGGATACTTCGCTAAAGATTACTGGGCCGATAAAATAACCATTATCGGGTGCGGGCATCTCTAAAGCAACTTTCGCTTCGGCGCGGCCTTTTTCGATGTATTCGCGAATGCGATCGCGTGCGTTAGCATCAATTACAGGGCCAACTTGGGTACTGGGAATTTCAGCGGGGCCAATGTTAAGCGATCGCGCAGCTTCTACTAACCGCGTCACAAAAGTATTATACACCGATTCCACCACAATTACTCGCGAACAAGCGGAACATTTTTGGCCGCTGTAACCAAAAGCAGAATGCACAACACCTGCAACTGCTTGATCTAAATCGGCACTTTCATCGACGACGATCCCATTTTTTCCACCCATTTCTGCGATTACTCGCTTCAGGTGTTTTTGTCCCGGTTGTAGAATCGCAGCGTCGGCATAAATGCGACAACCGACTTCTTGAGAACCAGTAAAAGTAATCATCTGAACGTCGGGATGTTTCACCATATAAGCACCTACCGACGAACCCCGACAAGGGACATATTGAAATACGCCTTGAGGCACACCTGCATCAACCAAAATTTCAGCTATTTTGGCAGCAATTACTGATGAAACTTCCGCTGGTTTGAGCAAAGTACAATTACCAGCAACCAGAGATGCTACTGTCATCCCCACAGGAATTGCGAGGGGGAAATTCCAAGGAGAAATTATTAAGGAAATCCCGCGCGGTTGATATTGGTAGCGGTTAGTTTCTCCCGCAACGTCGTAATTTTTACCATCTTCTAACCGTTCCATTTCATCGGCATAGTAGCGGCAAAAATCTATAGCTTCTGAAACTTCACCGTCGCATTCTCGCAAGGGTTTACCAACTTCAAACACCATCCAACCTGATAACTGATGTCGGCGCTGTTCCATTAATTCAGCGGCTTTTCGCAATACACCTGCACGCTGTCTAACTGGTGTTTTCCGCCAACTGGGGAAAGCATCTTTTGCTGATTTTAGTGCTTGTTTTGCTTGTTCCTCGGAAAGCAATCCGATTTTACCAATAACTTCACTGGGATTAGAAGGATTGACAGAATTAACTGTTTCTGTTGTTGTCTGATATTCGCCATTAATCAAAGGAAGATAGGTTTTACCTAACTGTTGTCGCACTGATTCCATAGCTTTTTGTCCTGCTTCCCGTAATTTTTCATCAGCATAATCAGTATCGGCGACATTGGGGAAAACTCGATCGTAAACTAAGGCATCTTTCCCGTTAGCAACTGGTGCGGCTAATAATTCTTCAATTGGTCTATCTTCTGAACTTTGGCGCAGGAATGAACTGTTAGCTGTATTCTCTAACAAACGGCGAATTAAATAAGACATTCCCGGTAGTAAATCGCCGTAAGGACAATAAACTCGCACTCGATAGCCGCGTTCGACTAATATCTTCGCTAACTTATCTCCCATGCCGTATAAAACCTGCATTTCAAAGCGGCGGCGGGGGATATTTAGGGTTTCCGCAATAGCAATTGCTCTTGCTTGCGATCGCACGTTGTGACTGCCGATTGCTGCATACAAATATTCGTGATTTTCCAGCAATATTTGCGTCATCCGCTCGAAGTTTGCGTCAGTAGCAGCTTTATCATTATAGACTGGTTGCGGCCAATCTTTCTGCATTGCTAAGATAGTTTCCTGATCCCAGTAAGCGCCTTTAACTAACCGCACAGTTAGGGGAAATCCGCGCAATTTTGCCCAAGAAATTAGGTCAGTTAAATCATCTTCACTATCGCGCAGATAAGCTTGCATAGTCACGCCAATATCTGTGCGACTGCGAAATTCTTCTTCTAACAATAGCTGTTTGAGGATGCTTAAAGTTATGTCTTTATAAGCATATTGTTCCATGTCGAAATGAACGGCAGCGCCCAATTCTTGAGCGCGACGGAGTAAAATGCGAATGCGATCGCTTACTTTTTCTTGACTTCCTTTAGCATCCAGGGGGTCAAACTGAGAATAAAATGCCGTTAACTTAACAGAAACCTGAACTCGCGGCAAAGTTTCACCATCAGCTTGATCGATCGCATCTACAGGCGACCAATTCTTAGCTGCATTGGTCAATTCTGCCATTAATTCTAAGTAGCGATCTAGATAAGATTGTGCTTCAGCTTCAGTAATTACTGCTTCCCCTAAAAGGTCAACTGTGAAAGCCATTTTATCCTTTCGCAGTCGTTCTAGAGTTTTGATAATTTGCTTGATATTTTCCCCAGCAATATATTTGTGCGCTAGGGTTTCTACAGCAGGTGCAACTGTTGTCGCGGCGAGTTGTCCGGGAACAGAATCTGCATTCGCAAAATTGAGCAATTTTTTAAGTGCTTCTGGCAATTCTACCTCTTCTGCTGTTAGGTATTCTTGCAAGTGACGGGCAATTTCTGGTTTGCTACGGAGTGCAGGCAAACAATCAATAAATCGGAATAATTGCACTCGCAGGCCGGGACTGGCCATCGCCCAATCTAGTAATTTATCATCCCAGCGCATTTGGTCTTGTAATTGGCCAAAAAAGGAGCGCTTTTTTTCTTGGGTAGCACTCAGGAGTTGTTTGGCGATTTCCTGAGTTTTCGTTTCGTAGGTGCTATCGGATACTTGTACAACCACAGCTTTCTGGAGGAATTAATGATGGGAATTGGGAGTTGGGTAAAGTTTTGTCTGGCTTAGTACCCATTGCTCGACTATTTTAATTATACCAGCAATAAGGTAAAATCGATCTTGGTAGGAGAGGATAAACTAATGCGCTGGATTAGGTGATGTCGCGATCGCTCTTGTTAATGGTTTCGGGGTAGTAGTGCAAAAGTAGTGAAGCAATCTCAAGCTTTGATTTTTCGCCCTCAGTGCGTTAGTCTTGTTTAAGTTGGTTTTGGGCGCGATCGCTATTACAATAATTATGCTTGCCTATAGTATCTTCAATAGTAGGCAAGTTTTTATGGAATGCGTTTCTTTGGAGGAAGTTAAGCAGGTTGACTTGGAGAGGTGAATTAGCTATAATTATAATAGAGTAAACAATATTACTTTCGTATCAATGAGATAGTAAACAATGACAATAACCGAATTGAAAATCGATCTTGCTGCCTTAACGATCGCAGATAAAGCCGCAGCTATAGAATTTTTACTTCAAAGCGTAAGCAGCGGCTCGCTAGGCATAAAAAAAACTCCTGGCGTTTGCGGTGGTGATGCTTGTATTGGCAATACTCGCATACCCGTTTGGTCGCTGATAAATTATCGTCGTTTAGGTGGTTCGGATGCCATTATCCTAGAAGCATTCCCACATCTGACTGCTGCTGATTTGGTAAATGCGTGGGCTTATGCTGATGCTTATCCAGATGAAATTGAACAAGCAATTAGAGAAAATGATGAAGTTATGCAAGAAAATGAGGAAGTTTGAAAAGTGGCACGTCTTTACACCGATGAAAATTTCCCCCTGCAAGTTGTAGCTTTCCTGCGCGTTTTGGGTCACGATGTATTAACAGTACAGGAAGCCGGCAAAGCAAACCAGGGGATTCCTGACGAAGAAGTGTTAGCTTTTGCTGTTAGTATTGAGCGAACGGTTTTGACGGGAAATCGTCGCGATTATATGAAACTGCATCGCTCGCACCCCAACCATACTGGTATCATTGTTTGCACGGAAGAGTTAAATTTTCAGAGGTTAGCGACGCGAATTAATGAGGCTATTTCTGCGGAAGAAATATTGACGGGGAAATTGATTCGAGTCAACCGTCCACCGCAGTAAAAAAAGCCGATTGCTTTTTCCCATTCTAAAAATCTTATAATTAAATTCTCTATTTATCCTAAAATTAGGTAAAACCCATTTGGGTAGCTGAGGATAAATTAATGCGCTGGATTCGGTATGTCGCGATCGCTCTTGTTAATGGTTTCGGGGTAGTAGTGCAAAAGTAGTGAAGCAATCTCAAGCTTTGATTTTTCGCCCTCAGTGCGTTAGTCCTGTTTAAGTTGGTTTTGGGTGCGATCGCTATTACAATAATTATACTTGCCTATTGTAGCGTTCCATCGGGGGCAAGTTTTTCGGGAATGCGTTTCTTTGCTGATGTATAAAAATTTAAGTTATTATTGCTCTTGTAGTCTACCAAAACTTTAGGGAAGATTATCTACCCTACCAAAGAAACCGGGTTTTTTTACGAAAATACTTCGTTGTTACCTACAGATTCTCTCAAAAACCCGGTTTCTAGGCCCAGGAATGTAAGTCCTGACTTTAATAAAATTTCGCTCTCTTTTTTCCATTACTATCTAAAGACGAGGGTAAAAATTAGCGAGCAAGTTGAAGGCATTTTTTTGATAAGATGTTAATTAACATTCAACACTTGTGGTAACGGATAATCCTGACAGGAAAAATATGAATCAGGTTAAGAATCAGAAAGTCTGCATCGTCACGGGTGGAAACTCTGGAATAGGTCTGATGACTGCTGTAGGTCTAGCAAAATTGGGAAATCGCGTATTTATTGGCTGTCGTTCCATTGCCAAAGCCACAATTGCTGTCGATTATATCCGTCAGAAAAGTGGAAATCCCCAGGTTGAATTTCTCCCTTTAGATTTATCTTCTCTTGACTCGGTACGCAGATTTGTCGATCTATTTTTGTCAAAGCAGCTTCCTCTTCAGATATTAGTCAATAATGCGGGTATTTTCAACAATTCTGGGACAACAAAAGAAGGTTTTGAAATGATTTGGGGAACTAACTATCTCGGTCATTTTTTGTTAACTTACTTATTGCTGGAAAACCTCAAAAATTCAGCCACCAGTAGAATTGTGATGGTGGCTTCTGACTTAGCCTTGCGACCAACTGCAATTAATTGGGACTCTTTAGTTAAAAAAACTCCATTAAATTTTCTTCAACTTTATGCTGTTTCTAAGCTATGTTTATTATTATTAACTGCGGAATTAGGGCGGCGGTTAAGCGATACCAATGTGAGCGTTAATGCAGTGCATCCGGGGTTTGTGCAGTCTAATATTACCTTCGGACACCGATTGAGTCGGTATTTGGGTTTAGGTGTTTCGCTTAAAGATGGTGCTGCGGGTGTAATCTTAACTGCAATAGATCCCATTTTTGAGGGTGTAAGCGGTAGATTTTACGATCGCAAAGGTAAGGAAATTATGCTTCCCGATCTTGCTAAAGATACTGAATTGGCTAAAGAACTATGGGAACGTAGTTTACTGTGGACGGGTGGCAATTCACAGGAAAATAAAGTTTCAAGAGTAAGAGAAAATGACTCTAATATTAGCTTACCATATTCTCTGGCTTTGAATCAAGTAGAAATTGCCGAGATTGCCAAAATAACATTACAAAATATTTTGCCAAAACCACCAAAAAAGTTATTGATAGTTAGCTTTTTTCGTTTGCTGTTTAAATTAGAGTTTGGTTCTTTATTGTTGCTATTAATCCAAACTATTAAAAAGGAATTTCACATGGAAAGGCATCTGGACTCGCCTGCAATTTTGGCATTGTGTCAAGACACAATATTGCTACAAAAGTTGAAAGAATATTTAGGTGAAGAGTTAATTTTATGGCGTTCTGAAATTTGGGCAAATTATCCGTCTCAGCAGTTAATTCCTTTTTGGCATCGCGATTCTTATCCAAAGCTTTTAGAAGGTGTGGGTAAAACTGTTAACTGTTTGTTATACCAATTACGTATTGCAGCTATATTGACGGTACTTTTACCGACGAGACGGCGGCGTTACAGATTTGGCCTCACTCCTGCAAAAATTTACTGTTTAGGCTGATGATCTTAGAAGTGGCAATTCTCGATGTGAAACCTAGTTTAACCGCTGAATTTGAAATAGCTTTCAAAACAGCTTCAGAAATCATTTCTTCTATGCCAGGGTATATTTCTCTCGAACTTCAACGCTGCATAGAAGATACAAACCGCTATATTCTACTGGTGCAATGGCAGAGTTTAGAAGATCATACTATTGGATTTCGACAATCACCAAAGTATGAAGAATGGCGGGCTTTATTACATCATTTTTACGATCCATTTCCCACCGTCCAACATTATCAATTAGTAATGTAGCTAAGCTTTGTGGACAACATTAAACGTAGGGTGGGCGGAAGCCAAAAACGATCTATATCTATGGATCGCAAACTTTTTGCGGCTTGCGCCCACCTTGCAATTACAATTAACAAATTCAATTACTTGACTTCAACTTTAACAGCATAATTTGATTGATTTGGAGCCGAAATCTCAATAGTATGATCGCCGCTATTGGATAGTTTACCTTGCCATTGAACAGTACCGAAAGCAGTGCCAAGTTTTGCACCATCAGGAGCGATAATATCTACACTAACAGCTCCTTCTTCAATCTTTACTGTCATCTCCTGATTGCTGCTGCAATTAAGAGTGTAACGTTTTAATTGATTTGCTTGTAAAGTGTCGCGAACAGTTGTACCTGTAGCGCCAGTTTCAAAGCTAACGCGCTCAGTTGTAGCTAAAGTTGGAGAAGGAGAGGGTGTGGGAGAGATTGAGGGGAGTTTGGGAATATTTGTCAGGGAAGTTTGAGAAGGCTGAGTTAGAGGTGTTGGTGATGCTACAAGTGGTTGCGATCGCGTATTTGGTGGTGGTGGCGGAATAGTAAATTGTTGTGCAGAGGAAGCAGGCTTTACCGCAGTTGAATTTGCAGATGGTAGCTGAATTTCTACCTCATTTTTTGATAACTGCACTTGTTTCCACGCTAGCTCACCACCCAAAGCTAGCACTGCTCCCACGAGAGTACCACTCAGAAAAATTCCGCAATTTTTCCAAAATTGAGTTTTCGGCTGTTGGTCGCTCATACTTTAGGAGGAGAAGGAGAAAGTGAAGGAGAAAATAAAACTATTATTCTAGAGAGTGGAAACAATGAAAGTAAAATCATGTTTAATCCCTAGATGGGGACTAGAAAATGCCGAATTTATTTATTTTTAATCCTACCTTCCGAGTTGCCTCATTTCTCACCCTATTGGCGATTTTGCTTCCCGGATGCAGTCAGCGGCCAAAGGAGGCTAAGTTGGCTCAATGGCGGGCCGAAGCGATCGCTAATAACAATGCTATGGTTGCACAGCAGGCAAAGACTACCAAGGTAAAGGAGTGGGAGTTCTTTGTTAGCGGACAAATTGCCAAAGGTACTCAGAGATTCAGTTGGAGTGAATTGGAAGCGCTGGCAACTTCTCGCGTTAACACCACTTCGCCTCACAATAGCAAAAACCTGAATGCCATTCTCTATTTTCGAGGGATTGTGGTTTCGCAATTGCTCGATCGCTTGGGGGTCAAACCAGAGGCCACCAATGTCACATTTTTGGGGTATGACGGTTTTCGCTCAACAGTCAGCATCAAGGATTTACGCCGCTATCCAATTATCCTAGCAGTGGAGCGTGACGGCCGACCAATTCCTCGTAGTGAAGGGGGCCCTTTATCTCTGGTGTTTCCTCAAAGCGAATACCCGCAGTTACATGAGGTGTATGCGGAGAGATTTTGGGCATTTTATGTCACTCACGCGATCGTTGGCAATGAACCCGCACAAATACGCATTGGCAACCGCATCCTTGACAGCAATGCTCTCGATCGACTGCCGCAAATTACTATTGAGGAGGCTGTTGGCTACCGCCAAGGGTGGCCCATAGGCAAGGTTAAGCTGCACGGGGTGCGGGTGCGGGATGTTCTCACTGCGGGGAATGTCGCGATCGCCAATCGTGATGCAGTTATTGTTAAGGGTAAGTCTGCGGTATCCCGCGATCCCAAAAATCCCATCCGCTTGCGATCGGCTGATGTTCGTGACTGCGATATCCTGCTAGTAACGCGATGGGGTGACAGCTACCAACCAATCTCGTCACGACTTGGAGGCCCCGTTACTCTGGCAATTCCTGCAAGTTGCTACAGCGGTGGCGGTTTTCAAACCCCCATCGATGACGATCGCCGTTGGCTAACTTTTGTTGAAGAACTTGATGTTGAATAATTGTTAACTGTTAACTGTTAACTGTTAACTGTTAACTATTAATCAATAATAACTAAAAATGAAAATAACGTTATTTCACTCTATCCACACTCGAATTATGACAGCAACAACGCTGTTGATTGTTTCGATTGTCGGGGCGGTGGTGTGGTTCTCTGCGGTGAGTGAGGGCGATCGCTACCGGGAACAAAAGTTAGTTTCGGCGCATTCCCTGGCTGTAGCACTCGCCAATTTATCTACAAAGGAACTCGTAGTACAAAATTGGAGTACAATCCGCCTGAATCTAGATTTGCTACTGAAAAGAAATCCTGATTTTGTCTATATTTTAGTCTCAGACGATCGCGCTTCTAATCAAATTGTCGCTTCATCACCGATTGAGTTTCAAGAACAGTACATACCCGATGTCGTGCCGCTAGCCGTGACACAGGTAGCTTTAAAGCAGTACAGCAAGCGATCGACTCGATTGGCGGGATCGGCCTCAATGAGGGATGCAGGCATCTTTTCCAAAGCAGGAAGCCTCGGTGTGGAGACATTTGTGCTGCGGGATATAGAGTTTCCCACAGGTACTTTGAGGGCGGCGCGGGGCGATCGCGTCATCGAAGTGGCGGCGGAGATTAGCACTGCTTCTGGAGATAAAATCGGTACTTTTCGCATCGGTATTTCCCTTAAACCCCTTGAGAGTGCCGTGAATGAGGCGATCGAGCGGGCCTTAGCAATTGGGGCCTTTGCCCTCAGTTTTGGTCTGGCGGGGGCATATATATTAGCAAGGCAGCTCAGCCAGCCCGTGCAGCGCTTGCAAACGAGTGCTGCTAAAATTGCGGCGGGGGATTGGTATCATCGCGCTGAAATTAATCTTAGTGATGAAATTGGCGCTTTAGCATCTTCTTTTAATGAGATGTCGATCGCCTTGCAAAAGTCGTTTAGCAGGTTAGAAAGAACAGTAGCATCGTTTGAGCGGTTTGTGCCCAATAAATTTTTAAGCGCGATCGCCTCTGAGGGTATTGAAAATATCCAAGTTGGTACCGCCTCGAAGCGGACAATCACGATTTTATTTGCTGATATTAAAGGCTATACGTCAATGTCGGAACAGTTAACGCCGATGGAGACTTTTATATTTTTAAATGATTATTTAGCTTGTATGGGATTAGCGATCGAGGAAGCTGGGGGTTTCATCGACAAGTATATCGGCGATGCGATTATGGCGCTCTTTGAAGATGAGGCGACTGACGGCGTGCTAGAAGCAGCCGCAGCCATGCGAAAAAACCTCGCAGAGTTCAATCAAGGGCGATCGCGCAAAAATCTACCGACGATCGACATTGGGATTGGCATTCATCGAGGGGAAGTGGTGATGGGTACGGTAGGTTTTACTTCGCGGATGGATTCAACAGTGATCGGCGATGCGGTAAATGTCGCGTCGCGAGTTGAAGGTTTGACTAGACATTACAATTGTGCGGTGTTGGTAACAGAGTCTATCGTCAGTGCGATCCGACATCCAGAGGCTTTTAGGTTGCAATTGGTAGATCACTCTGTGAAGGTGAGAGGGAAAGATGAAGCGATCGCTATTTATCAACTTCTAGTTTCTTGAGTAGGACTTATAGGACTTACGCTCATGGTTCCAGAAACCGGGTTTTTGAGATAATCTGTCGGTCATAACGAAGTATTTTCGTAAAAAAACCCGGTTTCTTTGGTTGGGTGCGTAAGTCCTGACAATGACAGATCGCAAGTAATTTGCCGGACATAATATGAGTGGGAGATAATTTATTGGCAGCGATCGCCTTCCCTGAATGTAAAAGTTTTATGTTAAAATATGATATAATCCCTTACCATGCTTGAGTTAAAATTATGACTGAAAAATTAATAATTAGAAACTTTGCTGGCATCAAGGATTTAGAGATTGAAGTCAAGCGAATAAATATACTTATTGGCCCTCAAGCCAGTGGTAAAAGTGTTTGCGCCAAACTTCTATTTTATTTTAAGAACTTCGTCTGGGAAGTTTTATCTGTTGTCGAGAATGAGCTGACAAAACGTAATCTGGATTTAAACTATTCCAAGAAATTTGAGGAGTATTTTCCTCAAGATTGTTGGGGAAAACAAGATTTTTTTATAAGGTATGAAATTTCCAATGTTTTTATAGAAATTAGAAGACAAGATACCAAAGGTAGGATTTCCCTCAGTTATTCAGAATTATTAAAAAAAGAACTGACAGACCTACGCAATTTAATGAAAAAATTAAGAGAGGCAAGCTCTGAAAAAAATACTCAATATGTTAATCTTGATAAGTTATCTTTAAGCAGACTAATTTTAAGAGATAACTTGGTAGAATCTCTAAGCAGATCTATCTGTCGAGAGGCAGCCTTTAATCAGCTTTTTATTCCTGCTGGTCGCTCCTTTTTTGCTAATCTTCAGAGCAATATTTTTTCCTTTCTGTCAAACAATAATACTTTAGATCCATTTCTAAGATCATTTGGCTCAATATACGAAACTATAAAAAATTTAGGTATACAATATCGCATTAATGATAAATATACGAAAGATATCCAAGAGGAAATAAACAGGTTAATAGAGAAGTCTCTATGCGGTAAGCATATACATGAAAAAGGCAAAGATTTTCTGGAGGCTGCTGATGGAAGACGCATTAGTGTTGCGAACTCATCTTCCGGTCAACAGGAAACATTGCCTCTGACAATTATACTAGCTGCACTACCTTTTCTAGCTTCCTCTGGTGGCGGGCAAACAGTGTATATTGAGGAGCCAGAAGCGCATTTATTTCCAAGCGCACAGCGTAATATTATCGAATTGATCGCTACTGTATTTAATTCTCGGAAAGAGCGACTTCAATTCTTCATAACTACCCATAGTCCCTATGTCTTGACAGCACTTAATAATCTACTTCAGGCTGGGCTTCTTTATCAAGAGTCCAGCGAAGATATACAACATCAACTAGAAGAGATTGTATCTAGATACAAATCATTAGATGTTTCCGATCTCTCAGCCTATGTTTTGACCGATGGAAAATGTAGTAGTATTGTGTGTCCTGATACTGGGTTAATAGATGCACGAGTGATTGATTCTGTTTCTGATGAACTAGCTATTGAATTTGATAAACTCCTAAACTTAGTTTGAATCGTAATATGAAAAGTCTTCCCGAATGTGAGGAATATAGATCCGACAAAAAAATTGTCTTGCAGGAGAATAAAAGTAAAATAACCTTCCTCAACCTGAATCAAGACCCAATATTAATAATTAAGGTTGATGGCTGCGTTATCAGCGACAATGAGACTTTACGTTGCGACTACGCACTTATTCCTTATGATACAGTAGAAATATATGTGGAGTTGAAGGGAAGCGATACTTCACAAGCTGTTAAACAATTAGAATCAACAATTAGATTACTCTCGAAAAATCCCCAAAAAATAAAGAAGCTATGTTTTGTTGTGTCTACACGAGTACCCCAACAAGCAACAACTATACAACAGCTACAAATTCAGTTTAAGAAAAAATTTAATGCTAGTTTCCGAATCAAGAATATTCAAGATGAGTATGATTTAAGTACCTGTATAACCTAAATTTCTGGAATTTTCAAACCGTCAGCATCAGTAGCAGGTTAGTTCGACGAGCAAGCATTTATAGAGTTTGCACTACTATAATCTCTGTCCATGAGTCCAGAATAATTTATCAGCATCGCCCACCCTACAACTCCCAAAAATCAAGCTCTCAACTGCTAAAATTAAAAATTAAAAATTAAATTTTAAAATCTTAATTTTTAACGTTTAATTTTTAATTGGATGTAGCTATAAGTTACAGTATTGAGGCAGCGAGCGTCCACCCTACGTTTAATTGCTAATTACGACTAACAATTAACCACTAACCACTAACAATTAACAATGTAATATGACTTTCATTTTAACCAATGACGATGGAATAGATGCACCTGGCATTCAGGCATTGTTGAAAGCAGTAAATGACAAAGTATTTATAGTTGCTCCTCAAGGTCAATTATCTGGTTGCGGCCATCAAGTTACAACTCACATTCCTATTCATGTCGATCGCCGCTCCGAATTTGAGTATGCTATTGGCGGTACGCCTGTTGATTGCGTTCGCGTTGCCTTAACTCACGTTTGTCCTCAAGCTAAATTTGTGCTGTCTGGCATTAATCCGGGGGGCAATTTGGGGGCGGATATCTATATCTCAGGGACGGTGGCCGCTGTCCGCGAGGCGGCGATGTTAGGTATACCCGCGATCGCAATTTCTCACTGGATTAAAAAACCTCTAGCAATTGACTGGGATCTGGCAACTCGCTGGACATCTCGCGTTTTAGCAGAGTTACTCAATCTTCCCCCAAAACCGGGTAGTTTCTGGAATGTAAATTTACCCCATTTGCAACCGGGTACACCAGATCCACCTATTGTTTTTTGCCCGCTTTCTACGCAACCTTTGCCCGTAGAATATCGGATTGAAGGGGAATATTTTTATTATGTTGGGGAATACGGGAAACGCCCTCGCGCTCCCGGTACTGATGTGGATGTGTGTTTCTCTGGCAATATTGCCGTGACAGAAATTAACTTGTAATCAGGATTCTATAGCCCCCACCGTTGGTCGAATCAATTCTGAGCGGAAATTTTGCCGAATTTCAGGAGTAAGATACCGCCGCTGCAAAAGTTGCCATTTCTGCCAAGATTCAAAGCGACTTTTTGCCATAATTTCTGCTAAGGTGGGAAGCTGTTTCTGGATATCAAAGTCAAATATATCAGCTAGAAATTCTCCTAGAACTTCACTGTCTTGAATATCCCCTAAATATTCTTGAATGGCTTTGACATCTCCGAGATAAGCTTCGTAAGTCTCACCGTAAAATTCAGTAAATAAACTCATTAAATAGCGCACTCGTTTAGCTTGTTTGCGGAGATCGTGAAGAATTTCCCCTCCTTCTGTCAATTTCTGTTCTAGGATTTCCGAAGTCATATCTTCGTGGATTATAATCTCTCCTTCCTCCTCTGTCACACCTATTAACCAACCCGGATGCAGAAACATTTCGCTGACTTGAGGTAGTAGTAAATCTGGCAGGATATCCTCAATTGGTAACTGTGCGATTCCATGATAGCGCGGTTCTTCTAGCCAATCTCGCAGCGATTTTTTAAATAGTTGGTAATGTTTATTTTCCAAGATTGCCCGAACTTTTTTTAAAGCGCGGTGCCGATCTTTGAGCAAGTGCAGCAAAGATTTATCTAATATTTCTTGTTCTTTAGATGGCAAAATTGGATAATAGCGTTTCTGGAGGCTTTCGAGCATCACATCTAAATCTCGGAGTTCTCCTAAAACACGAGATATTTTACCAATTCTTTTCTCGTTGGCTTCTTTTGGTAGATCTATAACAGGAGCAAAACCCGTCACCGCAGAGCGTAAACGTCTCATGCCGACGCGCATTTGGTGTAGTTCTTCGGGGTCTCGATCTGCGAGCACTTCGGCTTCGTGAGCTATGATTTTCTCGAAATATTTCTCAATTGCTTGGGAAGCTGCTGCTCCGAGAGTTTTTAGTTTTGACGATGCTTGTGCTTTCATAGCGGGTAGGGTGACAATCCTCTGTCTTCAGAGCGAGCGTGAGTTTAAGTTGGAGAGATTAACGATAAGAAATTTTATTATACTACTTTTTTGAGGGTCTAGACACAACAATTATACTTAGCTAACACAAAAACAATATTGACAGAAGAATATTTTTTGGGTTTAACTCTTTAAATAGCCATCTACCTATCAAAAGTGACAGCTAATGAGGTAAAGTAAGAGGCGAAAAAGTCTGGACATGACAGAGAGGTTGAGAGTGCCTACACTTGGCGTGAATATAGATCACGTTGCCACGATTCGGCAGGCCCGCCGGACGGTGGAACCTGACCCTGTAGCAGCGGCCGCTTTAGCAGAATTGGCCGGTGCTGATGGTATTACTGTGCATCTGCGGGAAGACAGGCGGCACATTCAAGACCGGGATGTTCGTGTTTTACGACAGACGGTGATGACTCACCTGAATTTAGAAATGGCTCCCACTGATGAAATGGTGGCGATCGCTCTCGATATCAAACCGGACTACATTACTCTGGTACCGGAACGCCGACAAGAGGTGACAACGGAAGGAGGACTTGATGTCGCGGGGAACCAGCAGCGGTTGAGTGAAGTTGTGGATAAGTTACAAGGTGCTGGCATTCCCGTCAGTATGTTCATCAATGCCGAACCTATCCAAATTGAGGCATCGGCGGCGATCGCAGCGCAGTTTATAGAATTGCACACGGGTATCTATGCTGAGGCTAGTGCTGAAGCCAACCGGAAAAGGGAGTTAGCTGTATTGGCCCAGGGATGTCAGTTAGCGATCGCCTCCGGTCTTCGAGTTAACGCCGGTCACGGTCTTACTTACTCAAATGTTCACCCAGTAGCCTCCCTTGAGGGTATGGAAGAACTCAACATTGGCCATACCATTATCAGTCGGGCCGTACTAGTTGGTTTGGAGCGGGCCATCCGCGAAATGAAACAAGCTATGCGAGGCGAATTTTGATGATTGTTAACTGTTGACTGTTAACTGTTAACTGTTAACTGTTAACTGTTGACTATTGACTGTTTTTTATTACTAAGGAAAATGCAAACCTACTACTACGTTTTAGCTAGCCAAAAGTTTTTGCTTGAGGAAGAACCTTTTGAAGAAGTTCTTAAAGAGCGAACTCGTCATTATAAAGAACAGGAAAAAGAAATTGATTTTTGGTTGGTGAAGCAACCAGTTTTTCTAGAAGCACCGAAAATGGCAGAGATTAAGGCAAAATGTCCTCAGCCCTCTGTGGCGATCGTTTCTACCGATCCTCAATTCATTACTTGGTTGAAACTGCGATTAGAATATGTAATCACTGGCGAATTTGAGGCTCCCTCAGAAACAATTCCCGATGCTATAGCATCAATGGAGCCATCTATCTAGGGGCTAGGGGAAGAAGGGGCTAGGGGCTAGGGGCTAGGGACTAGGGGAAGAAGGGGTAGAGGGTTAGGGGTTAGGGCGTGTTTTCTTGCCTATAAATTTGATGTAGGGGCTCAGCATTCGGGCGATAAATTTCTGCTAAAAACCAGTATAGCAACTGCCACAACGGTTAAGAGACTCGCTCATGACCCAAACCATTAACTCTCTTCCCCGTTTTCCCTTCTTTCCGTTCTTTCCGTTCTTTCCCTAGCCCCTAGCCCCTAGCCCCTAGCCCCTAACTGCTTTGGCAGTTGCTATAAATAGGTTGACTTTTCAATTCTTGGATGGGATGACAATTTCTAAATTCCACTTCTCAACTTTGAAACTGAGGCGATCGCGAATTTTAATTAATTCGGCTGCGATCGCCTTGGCAGGCTTGACAATTTTACCAAATAATGCTCAAGCGCAACCGACCTGTCCCCCCCCTCAGCCGGGAGAATATTTGTTGCTAATTGTTACCCAGACAGCGGAGCAACAGGATCAAGCCAAGCGATCGCTGCCACAGAACGCCAACAACATCACCATTTGCCGTTATATCAGCGATACCGTGACGCGAGTTGGTGGGTTTAGCAATCCCCAAGCCGTTAACGAATGGGCTCGGTACTTCCAAGAAAGAATAGGGCTACCAGCCTATGCCGTACAGCCAGGGGTTGTGCCCACCCCTCAAACACCACCACCCAACAATCCTGTATCTATTAACCCCGGCTTCAAACCTCAACCTCTTGGGGTTGGCTATGCGGTATTAGTCGATTACGTCAATCAGCCCGAATTAGCGGCGCAAGTGCAGCAAGCATTAGGCAGACAACTAGCCTTAGTATCTTACGACCAACGCTCTTACTTGCTAGCAACATATACCACCGATGGGAATGCAGCCACATCTACGCTGCAAACACTAAGCGATCGCGGATTTTTAGCAATGTTAGTAGACAGCCGCCGCGTCACTCTCATCAGCCCTACAATCAAATAAATTAAAAGTTAAAAATTAAAAAATAGTCACCCAATTTTTAATTTTTAACTTTTAATTTTTAATTTAATAAGCCGGCCCAGCGAGTAAAGAAATTGTCACCCCCAACCCTAAGCCTACAATTACTTGAAAAGGAGTGTGACCGAGTAATTCCTTAAGGCGATCCTCATTAAAGTGTTGGTTTTCAGTAAAAAACTCATCAATAATCTGGTTGAGGATGCGAGCTTGCTTGCCAGCAGCTTGTCGGACACCAGCCGCATCGTACATGACGATAATCGCGAAAATCAGCGCGATCGCAAACTCAGGAGAGTCCCAACCTACGGTCTGTCCCACCCCAGCAGCCAAAGCGCCAACAAAAGCCGAGTGAGCGCTAGGCATTCCCCCAGTCGTCACCAAGTAACGCAGATTAAACTTGCGATTTTTGACTAACTCAATAGGGACTTTTAAAAGCTGAGCCATCAGGCAAGCGAACAGAGCCACCACAAGCACTTGGTTATGTAGGACATTGCTGGAAATTTCCTGCATAGTAATTTGGTATCCCTAATGAGTGCGGTTGGTAATAAAATCTGCGATCGCTAACAGCGGTTCGGCTTTTTCCCCAAAAATGGTCAGCTCAGCCTTAGCCGCCTCCACCAACTGTTTAGCACGGCGTTTAGATTCCTCAATCCCCCACAAACTGGGATAAGTCACCTTCCCAGCCTGCACATCCTTACCAGCAGTTTTTCCCAGCTCCTCTTGAGTCGCCGTAATATCCAGAATGTCATCCACAATCTGGAAAGCTAACCCAATATTTTGAGCATAACGAGATAAGCGCTGCAAATCAGTGGGCTCAGCACCAGCAAGTATAGCCCCACAAACCACACAAGCTTCTAGGAGTGCGCCAGTCTTATGAGTGTGAATAAAATTGAGAGTTTCCTCAGAAACATCTGAAACTCCCTCCGACTCCAAGTCAACCACCTGTCCTCCAACCAATTCCGCAGCTCCCACAGCGCGGCCCAAACGGGCTACAACCTGCAACACCTGTTGAGGAGGTACATTCTGAGTTTGAGCAGCAATGAACTCAAAAGCATAAGCTAAAAGACCATCGCCAGCCAAAATAGCTATATCCTCGCCATAGACCTTATGGTTAGTCAATTTGCCGCGTCGATAATCATCATTATCCATCGCTGGCAAATCGTCGTGGATTAGCGACATCGTGTGACTCATCTCAAAAGCACAAGCCGTCGGCATCGCCATTTCCACAGTCCCGCCAAGCAGTTCGCAGGTTGCCAAACACAGAATCGGGCGCAACCGTTTACCCCCCGCCAACAGCGAGTAGCGCATCGCCTCGTAAATCTTCTCAGGATAGGTGACGGGAACGGCACTATCGAGAGCCGCCTCGACCGCCGCAGCACGCTCAGCTAGGTAAACCGATAGGTCGAAAGAGGATTCCGGTTGGGGCGAATGCGTTTCACGTACCAATACCATCCCTTGCTCTCTTGTAATTGTTGTAATTTACGGTAAATTGAGCCGCAAACCAGCCGCTAGAATTGGCACTTAAGCCCTATGCGCTGGAAAGGCAGTACCCAATTTAACCATTTTACGGGTCTTGTGGTACAGAAGCACTAAAACTGTTGTTAACGCTTATATGGTTAATGGTCAATCGTCAGTAAGTAGAAGGAAGAAGGAAGAAGGAAGAAGGATTTAGTTATCTAGGAGAGAAGGAAGAATGTTTATACAGTCAGCTTTTTAGCCATCCCGATCTTATGTTTAATTAGGTGGATTTACTTAACTGTTAACCGTTAACCGTTAACCGTTAACAGTTAACCGCTAACCGTTAACCGTTAACCGTGATTATTTTCCCAACTCCAAACTGTATTCTGCAACAACATTGCCACAGTCATCGGGCCAACACCTCCGGGTACAGGAGTAATAAATTCCGCCACTGCTTGCACAGAATTGAAGTCAACATCTCCCGTTAAACGGCTAGAACCATCCTCTTTAACAACGCGGTTCATCCCTACATCTACTACTACAGCACCAGGTTTAACCATATTAGCGGTAACGATTTCCGGGCGACCGACAGCAGCAATTAAGATATCCGCTTCGCGGGTGATAGATTCTAAGTTTTGCGATCGCGAATGGGCCACAGTCACAGTACAATCAGCTTCCAACAGCATTAAAGCCATCGGTTTACCCACAAGAATACTGCGGCCCAAAACTACAGCCCGTTTTCCCTTCAAATCAATGTCATATTCCTGTAACAGCCGCATCACCCCCGCTGGCGTACAACTTCGCAAACCCGCCTCCCCCCTTACCAAACGGCCCAGATTCATCGCGTGAAGCCCATCAGCATCTTTATCAGGAGCAATTTGATAAAGTAGGGAAATCGCGTCTAAGTGACCAGGTAAAGGCAACTGTACTAAAATCCCGTCCACTCTCTCATCTTGATTGAGAGTTTGAATCGCTTGTTCGAGTTCAGTCTGAGTTGTATCAGCCGGAAAGTGCTGCCCGAAGGAAGCAATGCCAACTTTGGCACAGGCTAGTTCTTTGTTGCGGACATAAGTTGCACTCGCTGGGTTTTCGCCAACCATCAACACTGCAAGCCCTGGAGGGCGACCTTTTTGGCTTTGTAGGGAATGGACGCGCGAGATTAGCTCTGATTGAATCTTTTGTGCTAGAGCTTTACCGTCTAAGATGTGGGTAGTTTTGGCATCCATGATCGTAAATTATGGGCTAGGGGCTGACGATTTTAGATTTTAGACCTTTGTCTCTTCTATAAAATGTCCTGCTACTGACTTTTAAGCAATGATTACCGCAATCAAACCAGTGTGGGTTCAGGCATTCCGCATTGCCCCCCTATCGCTAATACTTTTCGGTGGGCTGTTCAGTTGCGGGAATTTGGCTAACTCTCGCCTAACTCTGGATTTCAATGCCAACAGCATTGCTGACATTCAACAAAAACCGGAACTAGAAGCCAAAGTTTACCTCAAAGGCAAAGTTGAAAGCCGCGCCCCTTTTTTGGGGACAGGTGCATATCAACTTCAGGATAATACAGGCAGAATTTGGGTTTTAACTAAGCAAGCTGTACCGCAAATTGGAGAACAAATGGTAATTAGAGGGTTGGTACGCTATAAAGGCATTACGTTTAAGGAATTAGCAGGAAAAGATTTAGGTGAGGTTTATATTGAGGAAATCGAACAATTAAAAACCACTCCGCCTAGTGGTTGAAGAAGGAAGAAGGAAGAAGGAAGAGGGAAGAAGGAAGAAGGAAGAGGGAAGAAGGAAGAAGGAAGAGGGAAGAGGGAAGAAGGAAGAAGGAAGAGGGAAGAAGGAAGAGGGAAGAAGGAAGAAGGAAGAAGGAAGAAGGAAGAAGGAAGAGGGAAGAAGGAAGAAGAAGAAGGAAGAGGGAAGAAGGAAGAAGGAAGAGGACTCGCTTAGCGCCCGATTTCAACGTCTTCGAGAATGCCAAGTGCGTCAGGTACTAAGACGGCTGCGGAGTAGTAGGCAGTAATTAGGTAAGAAGCGATCGCCTGTTCGCTAATACCCATAAATCTCACCGACAAACTCGGTTGGTATTCATCCGGGATACCCGTTTGGTGTAGTCCGATTACACCCTGATCTTCTTCTCCAGTCCGCAATATCAGAATAGAACTGGTCTGGTTCTTAGTAATTGGAATCTTATTACAGGGAAGAATGGGTACATTGCGCCAAGTAATTACCTTACTCCCATTCAGATCGATGCTTTCCGTTGAGATACCCAGACGGTTGCACTCCCGACTAAAAGCCGCAATGGTTTTAGGATGAGCTAGGAAAAACTTCGATTTCCGACGACGGGTAATCAATTCATCTAGATCGTCAGGGGTAGGGGGGCCGCTGCGGGTGTAGATCCGCTGTTTCAGGTCAGCATTGTGTAGCAACCCAAATTCACGATTATTGATCAAGTCGTGTTCTTGCCGTTCCCGCAATGCTTCAATCGTCAGCCGCAGTTGTTGTTCCGTCTGATTCATCGGTTCGTTATACAGATCGGAAACGCGAGTATTGATTCGCAATACAGTTTGAGCAATGCTTAACGGATATTCGCGGGGGGAGAGTTCGTAATCTACAAAAGTCCCTGGTAACTGGGTTTCCCCAACATGACTCGCAGACAAGGCGATCGCAGCTTCCCCGTACTTATTCTGTGGTTGTTGGGCACTAATTCTCACCTGTTCAACGTGAGTCTGCAACGCCTCTGACTGGTTGAGCACTTCCAGAAATGCCTGTTGCGGTAGCGCCAATACCGTGCATCGGGTGACAGCCTTGATGGTGAACTTCCAAGTGCTTTCCGGTTCCAACAACGCCCGATCGCCGAAATGGTCGCCATCTGCTAGCCTATCCAGCAGAGCTTCCTCGCCATACTTGCCAGCAACAGTTTTATTAACTTTGCCATGAGCGATCGAGAACAAGCGATCGGCTCTCTGACCTGACTCTACGATGATGTCACCAGGTGCAAACTCCTGTTGCACAAACCTACTCGCTAAGGCGCTCAATACCTCAGTGTCGTTAAACCCTCGCAGCAATGGCAACTGACAAAGTTCTTGGGGAATTACTTCAACTACCGTTCCGGTGTTGGCGAAAGTTAGCCTGCCATCAGCCACCGTATAATTTAACCGACGGTTCAACCGATAAGTGCCACCCTTTGTCTGCACCCAAGGCAACATCTTCAACAACCACCGAGGCGTAATTTCCTGCATTTGCGGTGCAGATTTGGTTGTTGTTGCCAAATTTCTGGCGGCGGCTGTTCCCAAACTCAGTTGGGGTTGCTGACCTTCAACATCTAAACCGCGATCGTTAGAATACGTCATTACCTCATCCTTTACTAACAAAAGTGCCTACTCAAAGAGTTAAGAGGTTAAGGCAATAACACTTCGATCGATAAGTTAATTACGCTTAAAATCGAGCGTAATTACTTATTGACAAAAGTCGTTTACCTTAACCTCTCTCAGGAATGTTTAGCGCCCGATTTCGACATCTTCGAGAATACCGAGTGCGTCTGGGACTAGCACGGCTGCGGAGTAGTAAGCAGTAATCAAGTAGGAGATGATCGCCTTTTCGCTGATGCCCATAAAGCGGACAGACAAGCTAGGTTGGTATTCATCGGGAATACCAGTTTGATGTAAACCAATCACCCCTTGTTTTTCCAAACCAGTGCGGAGTAAGAGAATGGAACTGGTGCGGGTATTGCTGATGGGAATTTTATTGCAGGGGAATATCGGTACACCGCGCCAAGCCGTCACTTGAGCGCCGTTCATATCTATGCTGGTGGGATAGACACCCAAACGGTTACACTCGCGACCGAAGGCTGCGATCGTGCGGGGGTGAGCTAGGAAGAATGCTGGCTCTTTCCATACCGTTGCTAGCAATTCGTCTAGGTCGTCGGGGGTAGGTGTACCGCTACGGCTGTAGATGCGTTGTGTGAGGTCGGCGTTGTGCAGTAACCCAAATTCCCGGTTGTTGATCAACTCGTGTTCTTGACGTTCCCGTAATGCTTCGACTGTCAGCCGCAATTGTTGCTCGGTCTGATTCATCGGTTCGTTGTAGAGATCCGCTACGCGGGTGCTTACTCGCAACACCGTTTGAGCGATGCTCAACTCATATTCGCGAGGGGAAAGGTCGTAATCAACGAAGGTTCCTGCCAAGGGAGTCTCTTCACGATGACCCGTCGCTACCTCAATGGAGGCCTCACCTTGGGCAGTCTGTGGCTGTCTGAGGCGATCGCGGAACTTCTCAACATGAGTTCTCAATGGCTCAGACTGAGCGAGCGACTGCTCAAATGCCTGCTGGGGTAGTGACAACACGATGGTGTTGGTAATAGCCTTGAGCGTGTATTGCCAGGTATCCTCCGACTCCACCACAGTTTCATCGCCGAAATGGTCGCCGTCGGCGAACACATCTAATACGATTTCCTCGCCATACTTACCAGTACCAATTTTATTTACCTTGCCATGAGCAATGAGGATCACGCGATCGGCAGATTGACCCAGCTCAACGATCGTGTCGCCAGCGGCGTACTCTTCCTGTAAAAACTGGTTTGCCAAGACAGTCAACACATCAAGGTTGTCAAACCCTCTCAGTAAGGGCAACTCAGTAAGTTCGTGGGGAATCACTCGCACCGTTGCGCCAGTGTTGGTAAAAGTCAATTTTCCATCACCGACGGTATAACTCAACCGACGGTTAACGCGATATACACCACCCTTAGTCTGCACCCAAGGCAATAATTTCAACAACCACCGGGATGTAATTTCCTGCATCTGCGGTGCAGATTTGGTTGTTGTTGCCAAATTTCTGGCGGCGGCTGTCCCCAAACTTAATTGGGGTTGTTGACCTTCAACATTTGCACCAGGATCGTTAGAATATGTCACAAATTAATCCTCTATTTTCTAGTTACTAACAAAATTAAATCGGTTTTACTTAACCGATTGCAGACAAAAGAACCCACAACATAAAAACTTATTTTCCTACAAAACGATCGGAATTATTCAATGGCATCTTACCAGAAAAACTGCTGGCACCAACTAAGGATGTAAGCCGTGCAGCCGAGGTGCCAAATCCTGTGGGGCCGTTGAGCAGCCGCACAATTGGAGAAGCACTATTACGCAATTCAAATTCTTTATAACGGTCTACCGTTATATGCCATTTGAGTACGCCGCACATCCAATTTTCTAGTTTCTTAACGTATCCCAGCAATTTCTCGCGGGTACTTTCATCCAGATTGAAATCGTCTAATAGGGCAGGCAATTCAGTATCAACAATGTGTTGATACTGTTGTGCCCTCGCCGTCATCAAATTGTTAACAATCTCGACAGCTTGGGGTAGATCGCAGTTGAGGAAATTCTGCACCACCAGTACGATGTTATGGATTTCGCCCTCGAATTCGATTTCTTTCTGGTAGGAGAAGATATCGTTAGTAAAACAGGCAAAATCGGCGGCAGAATTTTCTAGCGATCGCATTGACCTACTGTAGTAAATCTCCATCGGAATCTCGCTACCCTGAGATAGTCGAGACAGGCTCATTGTCAAATCCGAGCCAAAGGTCTTCCGACGCATTTCGATATAATCTATCGGGTCAGGAATCCGATTTTGAATTTGGTTGGCCAGTTCCCACACCCAACTATCAGTCATGTCCTGAATCGCGCGGCGGAACTGAGTCCGGGCGTTAGAGGACATCGGGCCAGCAGTGCGAGACCAAATATCTGCCAAGCCCCGTTCGACGGGATTAGTCGGTACAGCCGGGGGTGTGGAGTCATCGAGAGGCATAAACGCTGACAGTCGGGCGTTAAACACTTTCGCACCAACCATGTCGCGGTTATTCCCGTAGAGTGCTGGGAAGTAATCATCGGCATAGGTTCCCCATACCAGCCAGCACGCACTTAGATTTAGCTCATGTTCAGACCCATGAGGATGGATCAATGCACCGCATAGGGCAACATCGGCAACATCGAACTTGTGGTCATTCCAGATAAAGGCATCAGGAATGCCCGGTAGGGATTCTAGCATCCCCATTTGCCGCGCCCATTCCTTAGAATGCTTCCGCGCAGCATCCAGATTGGGATTCAAGCTGGTAGAGAACGGCATATAAAACTTGGGCAGTTTCACTGGCCCTACAGCCTGGTATGGAACGTGAGTAAAGCTCTTGAACCTTCCCAAACCCAAGGTGGTGTATAACGATTCAATCCGCGCAGCCGATGTGCCTAGCCCAGTGGGCCCGCCCGGAAATAGCGGCGGTTTCTGAGAATTGTCCGCTTCTTTGTTCATGTAGCGGCTAGACCTCATGTGCCACTCGTGACCGCCCGATTGCCAGTCTTGAAGTCCTTTGATGTAAAGGAGAACGCTCACACGAGCCGCTGGGTCTAGTCCGTGCTCCTCAAACAGGGGAGGCAATTCAGTAACCGCAGTGTTATCGAACTGGTATAGCCGCGAGGTGAGCAGTTCGTTGGTGAGGTTAGCTGCTTCTTGGGTGCTCACATTCAAGAAGCGCTCTAAAACCAAAATACAGTTGGCGTTCTCGCCTTCATCTTCGACTTCTCTCTGGTAGGAAAAAATATCGTTGCGAAGGTGAACTCCATCGGCAAATGTGTCTTTGAGTACCCGCATGGGGCGAGTTGCAGCAATTTGGGCCGGAACCTCTACAAAGGCGGCGTGTTCGACGAGATCCGCTGACCAAGGTGCGCCGCCAACTTTGCGCCGCATCTCGATGTACTCAATGGGATTGGCGACCCGATTTTGGTTGATATTGGCGAGTTCCCACAGAGACTCTTCCAGAAGGTTTTTGGTACTCTCGAAGAACCGCAGCCGCCAGTCCACAGACTTAGTAAAGGCGGTGCGAGACCACAGGTCAGCTAAGCCGCGCTCTACTGGATTGGTGGGTAAGGAAGGGGTATCGGTGGGGTGTATCGGCATAAATGCGGGCAGTCGGTGGAGATACTCCTTTGCCCCAGTCATGTCTTGGGTACGTTTATAAATTTCAAGGAAGTGATCGTCGAAGAAGAATACCCAAACATACCAATCGGTTACTAAGTCAAGTTCTGCGCCCGGTGCATCTGGATGGGTGTAGGAGCAAAGCAAGGCATAGTCGTGGGCATCGAATGTACGTTCGTCCCAAATAGGTTCGTCTTGAGATTCTTCTTCTGAAGCAAGTATCCCCATCTCGTAGGCCCAGGCCTTAGAATGTACTCGCGCCGCTTCTAAGTTTGGGTTCAGCCGCGCCGGCCAAGGCATATAAAAATCCGGCAGTTTAAAGGGTTGCATAAATCTGCACGTAACCTTCTATCGGGTCGTCGTTGCTGTTTTTGGGCTCAACCATAGTTAACTATAGTATTGTCAAAAATATGTTATCTGTTACATTTTTTAATGCTGGGGGAATGCTATAGCAAATGTGGCTTAAATTAAGAACTAATTAAGAAGTAACTAATGACAAAGAATCAAGTTGAAGTTGCGATCGCGATTTTGTACAGGGATGGCAAACTTCTGTCGCAGTTACGAGATGATATTCCCGGAATTGCTTACCCTGGATGCTGGGCTCTATTTGGCGGACATATTGAACCAGGAGAAACCCCGGAAATTGCTCTAAAACGGGAATTACAAGAGGAAATAGGTTATGATGTCCTTTCTGTTTACAAGTTTGGCTGCTACACAGATGTAACTGTTATCCGCCATGTTTTCTATGCACAACTTAGTGTAGATGTCAAGGATTTGGTGTTAAAAGAAGGGTGGGATATGGCATTGTTAACGCCTGACGAAATTAGGGTAGGTAGCCGTTATTCAGAAAACGCTGGGATGGTGCGATCGCTTGGGAAGCCTCACCAGCGTATCCTGTTAGATTTTATCGAAAAAAATCCACAACTTTTTAGCTTAGCACTTAAGCACAAAGGTTAATTTTTGGGGACTAATCCTAAAGCCTCTTGCTCTTTTGTCTTTTTAATACCATCACACAGAGTGCGATCGTGTTCCTCAATTTTGGGATTAGTCTTGAGATAGTCGCGTAGCGAATCGCAGCCGCGCACCAGTAGACTATTAATATCAGTTGAACGCTCCGCAACTTCCAGTTGTCGAAGACTTTCCAAAGTCCAGAGAATCACCGTTTTATCAGCAGAAGCCGATGCTAGTTTTTGACCATCCGGGCTAAAAGCTACTGCTAGCACCCAATCCCGATGCTCATCAAGAGTTGTCACCAGCTTACCATCTAAGTTCCAAATTCTAACAGTACCATCTTTACTGCCTGCGGCAATAAGTTGGTCAGAGTCCCCAAAAGCCACATCAAAAACCCAATCCTTACTTCCTTCAAGAGTTTTGTAAGGCGTAGTTTCAAACAATCCTTTAGCATTCAATTGCCACAATTTTACAAGTTTATCGCCAGCAGAGGTAGCCAACATATTGCGCTTTGAATTGAACATGAGAGCATTGATCCACTCGCTATGAGCCCGGAATTTTTGCAATAAATTACCTTCTATATCCCAAAGGTTAACGTTACCATCACTGCCCACAGTCACTAATTTTTTACTGTCCTTTGTGAAAGTCACGTCTGTAGCTTCAGGAAGATGGTCATCCATGCTTTTTAACATAGTTCCATCTTTCAGGCTCCACAATTTCACAGTACCATCTGCGCTCGCTGATGCCATAAGTTTCCCATCAGGAGAAATACTGATATTGTTAACAGTAGAAGTGTGTCCTACAAATTGCATGAAAGGGACAGCCAGAGGATTTTTTAAGGCCTCATTCAGATTCCAAAGCTGCACCGTATTATCATAGCTCGGCGTAGCGATCGTTTTACCGTCCGGGCTAAAGTTTACATTGGTAAGTCCCGCCCCATAGTTAAGATTTCTGAGCAAAGAACCCGTAGAACTCCAAAATTTTATAGTATCATCTACGCCAACTGAAGCTATCAGTTTACCATTGGGGCTGAATCTCACACCTTTGATCCCAGATCGATGCCCTTGAAGAACTTCGACTAACGTACCTTGGATACTCCGAAGTTTAATAATACCGTCGGTGCTACCAGAAGCAATTGTGCTGCCATCGGGCGAGAATCTAATGCTTTTAATACCGCCATTACTGCCCTGGAAAGTTCTGATTAAAACGCCGCTAATGTTCCATAGTTTAATAGTTTTATCGTAACTAGATGAAGCTATAGTTTGACCGTCTGGAGAAAAACTTACGCTCCGCACCCAGTTTGTATGAGCCTGGAGAGTTATGTACGGTAAATAATGGGGAACTGTGGAGGAAGCATCTCCTATTAAATAAGATTCTTTAATTTCTTCCTGCCTAATTTGAATCGGATTTTCGTTTTTCCAAAGCTTGATATTATTGTCAGCAGCAGCAGTAGCTATTGTCTGGCTATCTGGGGAAAAATTCACTTCCCAAACTCTATCTCTATGACCAGAAAGAGTTTGTATAAGTTCACCTTCCAATGTCCAAAGTTTAACAGTTTTATCGCTGCTAGCTGTAGCAATTAATTGACCATCGGGACTGAAAGTTACGCTATTGATATCACGAGTGTGGGCGGCTATAGTTTTAAGTAATTCGCCCTTTAAACTCCACATTAATAGGTATCCATTGGTAGTACCACTCACAATTATTTTGTCACCGGGACTGAAGGCAACACCGCGAACAGGTTCTTTGTGCTGAAGAGTAGCAACTAAAGTACCGTCTATTTTCCATAGTTTAACAGTCTTGTCAAAACTGGCAGAGGCTATTAATTGACCATCGTGCGAGAAATTCACGCTCCGCACGGCTTGTGCGTGGGGAAGTGTAGCAACTAAAGTGCCGTCACGCTTCCAGATTTTTATACTTCTGTCGTGACTTGCCGATGCAATCAGATTGCCATCGGGGGAAAAACTTAGGCTGTTAACTTCGGCAGTGTGTCCCTCAAAGCGGTTTTTTTCTTGTACTTTAAAAACCGCTTGACGTAGACCATCTCTAGTCAAATTCTGAAGCTTTTCTGAGGCATTTTTGGTCTTTTGTAATTGTTTAGCTGCTTTGATACTTGCAGTCATCGCATCTAGCTGATCCTCTGTCAGTAGCTTGGCTTGAGATAAGGAAGTAAGAGCTTGAATTTCCTGTTCTCTGGCAAAGTTTCGCTGGTGAATAGCTTCTTCACGCTGTCCTAGTGCTACTGCTGCTAATACGACACAGGCAACTAAGCCAACACCTACTGCTCCAATTGTTGCCCTTTGGCGCTTGATTTCGCCTTGACCGCTAGCGATTAAATACTGGGTATGTAGGGGTGTTGGTTTGGGTTCTTTATTCGTGCTTTCTTCAATCCAGCTTTCAGCTTCTCTTAAATCGCTTCCTCGCAATAAGAAACTTACATCTCGGTTTTTCTTGTCCCACTCAATTGCTCTGAGTTGCAGTCTAGTATGAGCTTTGACATGGGTAAGATCGGTATCGATTGCTGCTATTAGAGTTTTAAAATGGGCATCAAAATCGCAGTCTTCAGGAAAGGGAATAAAATTGAGGGAACGTATGGCTGGATGTACAGTTGAAGAAGGAGTCTTTCGATACATTATCGGCAGCAACCGTTTATTATGCAGTACAGCGTGTTCTATCTCTTCTAAACAAGGTTTAGAGGTTACAGAATCGGGACTGATAATAAAAACAAAATTCTGCGATTCTTCAATGCCTATATACATTTCCTTTCGCCAATCTGCTGTTAGCGGAATATTTTTCTGGTCAAACCAGACCTCTCTTTGTTCTTGGCAAAAACTGTCGAAAAGTTTTTGGACAAACTCCAGATCCTTACGGGAGTAGGAAATAAATGCTTCTTTCATTAAACAAAACCCTGAAACTACTAAAAACTAATAGTTAACAGTTAACAGTTAACTGTTAACTGTTAACTGTTAACTCTTACTTAGAAACATAGTGAATCCATAAATCTCCATCAGAACCACAGACCTGTTTCATCATTCCGTAGGTGTAAGTTAATCCTTTACCACTAACACTTGTTTCGTATCCCCACTCATACCATTCGCCATAGGGATCGTTGACAATCCACCCTTTGTCGTTGTATCCAACAATTGTGATAATGTGTCCAGAACGAGTGAACCAACCATGAGCAATACAAGGATTTCCTGCTGCCAACCACTTTTTAACATCTCCCCATTTAGCATCAGGTTGAAAGTCATCTTTATAACCGTAAATTTCAATCAATTTAGCTAAGTCAGTGGGGGAATGTCGCGATAGTCCATTGTCACTGCAATAGCGGTATAATTCATCTTCCAACTGTTCGCCACTGGGACTTAAACCTTGATGCCCAAAATACACTAGGCACATGGCAACGCTAGTGACGTTACAAGATCCGTGAGGGTTTTGTTCGTTGTTGAGTTGACTAAAGTAGGGAATGGGTAATTGAACGCTAGAGGGGTTTCCGGTTGTTTTTACAACTGTTGCTGTTGCTGTGACTGCAAGCGCACCGCCGTTAGCTACGGCGGTTCCCGTTGCTACGCTTATTTCACCGCCTGTTGTGGTCATTACTGCGGTGGTTGTTGTTACAATTGCCCCAGTTGCTTGCTGTTCTTCAGGGCTTTTCCAGATTTTTACAAATTCGGCATCTTCTCTCAAAAGATGGGGGTGAGTTCTGTCTAATTCTGCTTGGAGAATCTTGAGAGCTTTCTCTTGATTTGGTTCGCCTTTGTAGTATTTAGCGATGTTAACTAAAGAAATAGTCATCTGAATGCACCTCTGATTGATAATTTTTGAGTGGTGAAGGTTAACTGTTAACTGTTAGCGGTTAACTGTTGGCGAGAATTTGGATAATTTGTAATTAACAAAGACTGGCTTGTAGATGTTGGACTACTGGCCAAAAATGATCCCAACCATTGAGACCACCATTTACTAACTGCCGGACTCCTTTCCAGTCAGCTTCTTGGGCTGCTTTATCTACCTCGCGATCCCAAAAATATTCGATCAGAATTTTGGCGGCAATGTCAGGATCTAAAGCTAATTCTGGGTTTTCTTCTAATTTCACACCCAATTTTTTGCCGTAGGATTTATAATTCGCCCGACCGGTAATTTGGATGAAACCACGCCCGTGATAACGCACTCCATCACCAGATTGGGTATTACCCAAATCATCGCGACCTTCATACATATCAGTGAAATAATCGTCGTCACCCCATTCGTTAATCGGCTGGAAACCTGCGGTTTCTACGCCGATGGTAGCGAGGGCAGCAATTAACGTAGCTTTGGTAAGGATGCCTTTGGCGTGGAGTCCTTTCATTACTCCCGGTAGATAGGTTTGAGCATCTTTAAGTGGGCAATTGAGAATAACGGAAGTGAGTGCTGGGGAAATCATCTCCAGTAAGGGGTCAAAGCCTGGTACTGTTGGCGCTTGAATCAGTTGTTTGGCAGCGGCGGGGGTGATTTGATCTTCGGGAGCTTTGAAGGCTTTGTTAAAGCGGGCGATCGCGGCTTTTGTTGCTTCTCCACATTTGCCATCGGCTTGGCCTACTGGTATTTTTAGCGATCGCAGTCGGATTTGAATTTGTTTAATTAAAGCTGCTTCTTTAGCTGCTTCTTCTATAGCAACTGGCTGACCACTCTTCAAAATGTCTTGTAGCGTCATTCCCGATTTGGGCGTGGCTGGTTGACCTGGTTTGCTGGTGTTTTGCCCGATTTTGCCAGAAACATAGTGAATCCACAAATCGCCGTCTGTGCCGCAGACATCCTTCATCATTTCATAAGAGTAGGTTAAGCCAGCACCGCTAACGCTGGTGTCGTAACCACTGCTATACCATTGTCCATAAGGATCGTTGACGATCCAGCCTTTCTCGTTGTAACCCCGAATTTGGATGATGTGTCCAGAACGGGTAAACCATCCATGTACTATGCAAGGTTTCCCAGACTCTAACCACTTTTTGACATCTCCCCACTTTGCCGCTTCTTGAAAGTCGTCTTCATAGCCGTAGATGGTCATGAGTTTGTCTAAGTCCTGGGGGGAATGCCGGGAGAGACCGTTGTCGATACAGTAGCGGTATAATTCGTCTTCTAACTGTTCCCCTGTTTTCGGATTCATTAAAGGATGACCGAAGTAGGCCATGCACATTGCTACACAAGTGACGTTACAAGACCCGTAGGGATTGTTTTCGTTGTCAAGTTGGCTGAGGTAAGGAACGTTCAGTTTAACTGTACCGCCGCTTTTGGTGGTGGTGGCTGCGATCGCTTTTTGTTCTTGGCCCGGTAGAGGTGTCCTCCAGGCTTTGATGAAGTCTGAGTTCTCTTGTAGCAAGTCTGGCCGGACGGCTAGAATTTGCTCTTGCAGTCGCTCTAGTGCTTTAGTTTGGTGAGGTTTACCTTTATAGTATTTAGCAACATTGATTAATGAAATAGACATTTGATTCGATCCCTATTGAATGGATTGATTTCTGTTTTCTGCTAGTTTGATGCTACAAATCGAGGCTGAGGAAGCTTAGTCTGGGAAAGCGATCCTGTGCCTTGAATTGGTGTTAATTTTCCGGGGCAAGAGCTACTTGGAAAATTTTATCTATCTTGCTTTGCCTATATTCCTCCTGATAGATATTTCTATTGCAGTTTTTATGCTACTCATTGTTAGATGGTTACGTCACTACCGCTAACTAGGACAGTAAAAAAATCTGCTTGCTTTTTGTTGGAGGATTTAAGTATTGGAACAGTAAACTCCTATATTTAGATGCTTAAGTTTTATTAATTCCTACGAGAGAATACAGGAGGTCTTGTTCTTCGATCATGGCTTTGCGAATCCGTACTAGCATATAGGAAGCTGTATTTTTGTTGACTTCTATCTCCTGGGCTAATTTGCGAACGCTGATATTTCCTGTTGTCAAGACAAGTTGAATAGCTTGATACCACTTTTGGAGATCGATGTGAGTTTTATGAAATAGGGTGCCAACGGTAACGCTGTAGGAAGTAAAGCAAGAATTACAGTGGTATCGAAGTTCTTTTTTAATGGGGGTAGAATTGGTGGAACCGCAGTAGGGACATTGCGGTTTACCGCCCCAGCGAATTTCTTCGAGATCGGAACATCGTTTTATTTCTGGCATAAAAAATTTAGCCGTCTCGCTGAAGTCGGGAAAATAAGTTAATCCGATTTTGGATGCAAAAATCCGTGATTTTGAATTGCATCCAAAATCTCAAATTTGTGAAGAGTAGTTTTTACTCTTGCTAATAGTTTGGGTGTTTAAATGCAGACAGATCGAAGTGCGATCGCTTTGCACGGCAGTTCTACTGAACTAAACTACATTCAACACTTATGGCATCAAGGTTGTCCGGGTTCGAGTGTCGAGGGCGGCACTGCGATCGCGCGTTTTTATGAATCAACCTCCAAATTGATTTTGTGTGTGGGGTGTTGCCCTACTTTGAGACATACAAATAGCATAATATGTTATTTGTATGTTTAAATAACGTACAACCATTTTTCTGCTGTGTCAATAACAGAGGTGAACCATTTTGTTAAAACAGGTCGAGAAAAGCGGGTGAGTTACCTGGGGGGAAATACCCCTCATCTAAAGTGCGATCGCCTATGGCTACTGATAGCAACCGCTTTTGTCAGTTAGGGGCTAGAGACTAGGGCTTTCTTGCTAGGGAAAGAGAAGAAAATAGAAGAAAAGTAAAAGTTATAGCAATTAAAAAAGTCCACTAATGCTAGCGGTTGCTATAACTAAAATCCTTCTTCCTTCTCTCCTAGATCGCTAAAATCCTTCTTCCTTCTCTCCTAGATAACTAAATCCTTCTCCTTCGGCTATAACTCGCGCAGTACATCGCCGCAAATTAGGATAATGGTGATGAGACTCTGTACTCCAACTCCGGCGTGCAGACTTAAACCATACTCATTTAGGAGTGTCGGCAAAGTGATATCACAAGAAAAAAAGCAAAGATTTTCCGAACTCCTGAAGTACATTCGCGGTAACGACGGTGTTAAGAAGTTCGCGGTTCGCTTAGAGATCAAATTGCCAACTTACAGTGCTTGGGAAACAGCTAGAGCTTTTCCCAGCGATGAAATGTGGGAATTTCTTCTCCCTAAATTGTCGGAGTTGTCTGGTTTCACTCCTGAATTAATAGAGCGCTATTTGCGTGGAGATTATGAACTAACAGATTTAATTGAAGGAACTGCCCTAGAGGGTTTATTGCCGAGATCCAGAGCTGTAATTACGTTCCCCAAATTCCGAGCCTGGTTGCAGGAGCTTACCTTAACTGAACTAATTCAGGTTTTGAAAGATACTGGTGAACAAGCAGGGGATTTGGTGTCGCGGCTGCCCAAAAGCGGACTGTCTGCAAACTTGCCTGAGCAAAATAGGGGAGGAATATCTGGTAGGAAGCAACAAGAAACAACACTGATGCCTTTTGACGTTAATCAGCTCAATCTTAGGGGGGGTAGTGCCAAGGATTTGCAAAGGTTTCAAGTAAACCCGATCGATCGGGAAACTGTAGCCAAAATTATTTTTGAACTTGCCGAAAATTTGCCGTTGGAAAAATTGGTGCAGGTGGATAATCGGCTCCGTGACCTGATATTTTTCAAACTTCAGGAGCTAGGTTTACTTGAAATGAAAAAATATCAAAACAATCCTTTTTACCTTTTAATGGAACAATATAGAATTGAGCAGGGTTTAAGCTATGAACAATTTGAGGAGCGGCTGCTAAGGGAAGGAAGAGAAGCTGGCTTATATCCGAGCCGAATTTCTCCTATTGTCAGGGGCAAATTATTACCCGACGATCGAGAACTTTTGTGGATGGGGATTTTCATCAAAAAACCAGATGGAAGTCTTTACGAACACGAAGAACTGATTGCACTGCGGGATGGGATTTCGTCATCAGCTTCCTCAGAGGAAATCGAACCTCATATTTCTCCTGAGAACCATACTCACCATTTAGGACATGGTGAGATCGATTGCGAGGTAAATGGAAAGCGTTTGGATTGAAGTTAGATTAAATATCAGGGTGTTCTATGCGGGAATATCAAAGTGACAACAGTGAGGAACTGCAACTAGAAAGAGAATTTCAGGCAACTTCTAATTATTTAGTAGGTTCTCTGCTCTGTAAATTTCTTCCTACTGCCAGCCATCAGGTCTTAGAAGGGGTGAATATCGAATTGATAACTAATACTAGAACTTTGCGCTTTGATTGTCCTTCGGCAATTGTAGCCGCCCGTATTTTCAAAATGTCTAAAGTGATTTCTTTAGCTATCTATGGGCTCAAGGAAACTATGAAACTGGGATTTATCCCCAAGTTGGAAATTGTATGTGCTGGACAGCAGTTCATACCCAAACTTAATGCTGAAAAGTTAGTGAAGGATTGTTTTATGACAAGTAGTCACAATCAGCCTATGTCAAATATTGCAACTTCCGAGCTAGATTTGGATTTGAACGATCTCTATCGACACCAGAATCCGATTTACATTACCCAGATGTCTGACCAAAAGGTTTTGTTTGCAAATCGCGCGGCTTTGCTGTCTAATAACCGTTCTGCTGGAGAGGTTGTAGGTAAGGAAATTACAGCACTTTGGGATGATGATATACTCAATGAGCTGATGCTTCGTCTAGAAAGGGATAGGCAACTTTGGCAATATAATTATCGCGGATATCGTTGGTCGCAAGAACCGGCTTCTCCTATTTGGCGGCGCGATCGCTATATGTTTGTAGCTAATTACAAATTAGTAGAATTCTTGGGTTCTGTTTGCCGATTTTGCACGATTACTTCCGCAGAAAAAATGGTTAATAATTAATTGACTCAAAGGCAAAGATTATGATATAATCTTTGCCTTTGAGTCAAAATATTATTTCATTCTTTCATTTAGGGCTAATCTCGCCTGTTCTCTGTCGTCGAAGTGGATTTTTTCAGTGCCCAGAATTTGATAATCTTCGTGACCTTTTCCTGCAATTAATACGCCATCTCCAGGTTTGGCTTCGAGAATAGCTGTGCGAATTGCTTGAGCGCGATCGCCAATAACTAGCGGCTTAACTTCAGGGGCTATTCCTGTTAAAACGTCTTGCAAAATTCGCTCTGGGTCTTCAGTGCGGGGATTGTCAGAGGTGACAACAGTTACATCTGCCAATTCTGCCACGATTTTACCCATTTTCGGGCGCTTGGTACGATCGCGATCGCCACCGCATCCAAACACGCAAATCATCCGCCCCGGAATAAACGGCCGCGACGCTTTTAGCAAGTTTTCTAAGCTGTCGGGAGTATGGGCATAATCCACAATCACGCTAATATCTTGAACGGGGCTAATTTGCACCTTTTCTACCCGCCCCGGTACTCCGGGAAATTCTGGTAAATTGAGTACAATTGCGCTCAATTCTAAACCTAAATGCAATCCCGCGCCAACAGCAGCCAGCAAATTTGATAAGTTATACTGACCTACCAATGGCAAGTAAAAATCAGCTTCACCTTTGGGAGTATGCAGTATTCCTTTCACACCATTAGGCTCATATTTTAAGTCAGAAGCCCATAAATCTGCTTTACTATCGTTAGTGCTGTAACTCCAAACTTGCTCAGAATTTAAGCTGTCAATAATCCGCCGCCCGTAGGCATCATCAGCGTTGACAATAGCGCGACCTTTGAGATAATTGGAACTAAACAAAAGCGCTTTAGCATTAAAGTAATCCTCCATGTCGCGGTGATAATCAAGGTGATCTTGAGTTAAATTCGTAAACACCGCAACCTCGAAGGGACAACCAAGCACTCGACTTTGTGCTAAAGCGTGAGAACTAACTTCCATAATCCCAAACTTAGAGCCAGCTTCTACTGCTGCTGCTAGCTGTTTTTGCAGTTCAACTGCAAAGGGAGTCGTGTGAATTGCTGTTTCTTGAAATCCCGGCCAACGGGTGTAAAGCGTGCCGAAAAGTGCAGTCGGTAACTCAGCTTTGCTAAGCAAAAATTCGATTAAATGAGTAGTCGTAGTTTTGCCGTTAGTACCCGTAACGCCAACAAGTTTGAGCTGATTTCCAGGGTAGCCATAAAAAGCAGTAGCGATGTGGGCGCAAGCTTGTGTCATATCAACGACGGGGATAATACAAGGAACCTCCCCCTCGCTCCCCCGCTCCCCTGCTCCCCCGCTCCCCCGCTCCCCTGCTCCCCCGCTCCCCTGCTCAAGAGCTTTCTCTGCTGCTTGAGTGGAAACTAGGGCGGCGATCGCACCAGAAGCGATCGCACCTTGCCAAAAATCTCCTCCGTCTACCCGCGTCCCTGGCATTCCTAAAAATAAATCTCCCGGTTGACAAGCATGGGAATTAGTCGCCAAACCCTTTACCTGGGAGTCGAGGGCGGGGTGAGAGATAGAAAGGGAAATATTTGGAATTGTTGCTAATAATTCTTTAAGTTTCATAAGTCAAAAACTCCTCACATCTGGATGTTGCGTTTATTCTGCATCGGGAATCTGTAAATATTTCTGTAACATTTGTTCCAATTGCGCGACACTGCAACGGGGGGAAAGCCGGGGTAACAGTTGTTCTGGGCTAGATGCAGCGTCGCCTGTGGAATGTGTATGCGAAGGCTGAACTTTAAACAGGAGTGGGACTTCGTACTGGTAAGCTTGAAACCAATCTTCGCGCGTAGTGATATCCCGAATTTCTAGTTCAAATTTCAGATTTTTAATCTGTTCTAGTTTTTCTTGCAACCCTTCGCATAAATGGCAACCAGGTTTGTTGTACAAAATTAATCGCATAAGAAGGAAGGAGAAAGGATTGAGTTATACCAAATCAAGCTTAAATACCCCTTTATTGTTTAGTCCGCGTAGGCGGACTTCGTTTTTGTAGTAGCGATTTCAATCGCCAAACGATCGATGGGATATCAAACTAACGTTGAAGCTGTTTAAGTATTTCTTGGACTCGTTTGTAATCAAACATTTTCTCTTGTTCCTTGTAGAGTTTTGCGGCTTGTTTCAAATCAGCGATCGCTCCCGATTTGTCTTCTAGAATAGAACGAGCAAGGGCTCTGTCTTCATAGCCCCCAGCATACTCAGAATTGAGTTCTAGGGCGCGATCGCAATCCTCAATGGCTTTTGTGTCTCCCAGCCCAGCGCGAGTATAGCACCGACTGGCGTAGGCATAAGCATTTTCAGGATCGAGACGAATTGACTCGTTGCAATCTGCGATCGCTCCTTGGTAATCTCCCAGTCCACGAGCCCGAGTGTAGCATCGATTGTTGTAAGCCATAGAATTGTTCGGATCGAGCTTAAGCAACTGGTTGTAATCCTCAATTGCTCCCTGATAATCTTTGATGGTGTCGCGAATCAGGCCTCGGTTCAAGTAAACGCTAGAATTGTTCGGATCGAGCTTAATTACCTGACTATAATCCTCAATTGCTGCCTGATATTCTCCCAATTGAGAGTAGAGATCCCCCCGAAATCCATAGACTAGGATATTATTGGGATCGAGTTTGAGCACCTGATTGTAATCCTCAATCGTTCCTTGATAATCTTTGAGTATGTAGCGGATTGTACCCCGCAAGAAATAAGCATAGGCATCAGTTGGGTCGAGCCTAATTACTTCGTTTAAATCCTTAAGGGCACCTTGAAAGTCTTCGTTAGATAACTTCTCAACTGCCTGTCTTCGGTAGTCATTAACATCTAGCAATTCTATATCTTTGCGTGCGGCTTGCTGAAATTCTCCCGCGAGTTGACGATTTGGTAACAGAGGTGCGATCGCTAATTTACTATCAGCATTAGCTGGAACTGGGAGTGTCAGAGGAGCAAGCAGAGCAATTGTTATCAGTAGTGGTTTGAGCAAATATACTCGTAGAGGCGAAGCCTGCGGACAGAAAGTCCTTGGGTAGCAACCATAAATTATCTCCCCGAAGGCTGTGCCCCGATCGCATGGGGATATTTCCTGCTCTCGGCTGCTGCGCGATCGCGAATTAACGGCTAGAATTTTTACTTTCATCTTTTTATTCGCCTTTTAACCGCACTTACTACTAAACCAACGGGTCGCAGTTCCGATATTGTAGAAATACAGACTGATTAAATTTCAACATAATGACTCAATCTACAGCATCTCCAATCTCAGTTGCCAACATTGACCTAGACGAACTGAACCAAAAGTTTAACTTAGCCCATCCCAGAGAAATTCTGGCTTGGTGTGTTGAGAATATCCCCACAGGATTAGTGCAAACTAGCGCCTTCAATGTCGATGACATGGTAATCACGGATATTCTCTACCGCGAACTTAAGCCACAAGTTCCAGTACCGGTCATGTTTTTAGAGACTTTGCATCACTTTCCCCAAACTTTGGAGTTAGTCGCAAAGGCCAAAGCACTCTACAACCTGAATCTCCAAATTTACCAGAATCTAGATGTGGACTCCCGCGAAGCTTTTGCTGCTAAATATGGCGAAGCTCTTTGGGACAGCGATATTGCACAATTCCACCATCTCACTAAAATTGAACCTCTGCAACGGGGTCTCAATGAATTGAATACTGTCGCCTGGATTACCGGCCGCAGGCGGGATCAGGCTGTTACTCGTGCGGATATGCCTGTGTTTGAAGTTGACTCCCTAAATCGCCTCAAAGTTAATCCTATAGCCTCTTGGACGCGCAAGGAAACTTGGGCTTATGTGATGGAACATGGGGTAATTTATAATCCTTTGCACGACCAAGGCTATCTCAGCATTGGCGATGAACCGATTACAACGCCTGTAGCAGAAGGCGAAGATGAACGCGCTGGCCGCTGGCGTGGTACTGGCAAAACTGAATGCGGTATTCACATTTAACCTTTGATTAATCTTTGGTCAAAAGTCCTTTGCGATCGCGTCGAATCGCAAAGGACTTTCCGCAACAATAATGATGTTGGGTAGAATGAAGTGAAACCCAACATCATTATTGTAAAAAGTTTGATATAAGTAGTCAGATATAATTAAACGTAGGGTGGGCGATCGCCGCAAAAAGCCTATAACTCATAGCAGAAGATAGTCTAGGCGATCGCCCACCTTACAATTTATTAAACGCCTTGGCGGTTGCTATAGAATTTAACTTGACTAATGAATCAAGTATGGATATAGTGAGTTAAGTTCGCATCACATCTAGTAAGCTTAAGCTCAATTTATTAAACTATGGAATACATCGAATATATCGAATCAAAGCGAAAAGCCGCAAAGAAAATCAGTGCTGATATTCGAGAAAGGTGGAACAACCGCATCGTTACTAGAGGATTACACCTATTAGGAGAACAAGGTGCTTTGCAGTATTTAGCTGATTATGGACGCGGAATAGGTACTGCGAAAGTTGTTAGTTTTGCACTATGTGCGGAATCAGAAGGATACCCAGAGATAGCGGCTGGATTTTGGCAGAAAGCATTTGAGTTGGAGACAGGACAAAAGGCGCTTGTTTCTAATTGGGAAAATAGTTCTGCTTCCGAAATTACTAAAAAACCTAAATCTAGCACGCAACCAAAATTTGTCAATAATATTGATATTATACCCGAATTACCGCCACATTTACAACCAGGAAGAATCGTCACAATGCAGGCAGTAGATGCACCCAGCGAACGCTCTTATTATATAGAAAATTCTGACTATTGGGGTCAGCCAAAACGCGATGGCAATCGAGTAGTTGTAATTGCCACCAAAGATAAAATTTACTATCAATCCCGTTCGACTCGATTGCGACAACAGCCATCAATTGAAATTGAGATTAGATTGCTTGAAGCAGCAACTAAACTAGGATCGTTTGTTTTAGATGGGGAATTATATTATAAAAGCGTTACTGGCAGCGAACATCGAACAGGTTCTCAGGCTGCAACTGTTAATATTGAAAGTGGTTTTCCTACTATTCATCCGCACGTAGTTTATGGCATTTTCAAATCTCTTTTCTTTAAGGGAAATGACCTAACTCAGGTTACAGAGTCAGACAGAATTGCAGCAGGTGTTGTCATTGGTGAATTGCTTGCTGCTAATTCCCAAGAATTTGAAATTGTACCGACATTTCGCACCTTAGAAGAGAAAGCTTTACTGGCACGCCAGCAGGAAACAGAGAACAGAGAAGGAGAAATCTGGATTTTGCATAACTGCCGCTATGTGGGAGGAAAAGATGTCCGCACCTTCCCAATGGTGAGAACTAAATACTGTCTTGAACTCGATTTATTAATCGTAGGGCTGACTAATACAAAAGTTGCAGGGCGACCATTTAGTGCAATTGAAGTTGCACGAGAAATTGAGGGTAAATTAGTCCCTGTGGGAACGGTTGGGACTGGTTTTAGCATGGAAGAAATGGAGGAAATTTCCCGACGCTATGCTGCCAATCCTCACGGTGTTAAAATAAAAGTGCGATCGCAAGGCTTGACAGAAAGTGGACTACTTTGGCACGCTCGATTTCTTGAGTTTAGTCCATAAATGTGCTTGTGACAATATCCATAACGCCGTCATCCTGGCGGTAGTCAATGTAAAATTAGCGGAGAAAATTTAAATGTTTGCTAATCAAAAAAAATTCTACATTTCCCCCGAAGACTATCTAGAAGGTGAACGGCAAAGTCCGATTAAACATGAGTATCGACGCGGCCACGTCTATGCGATGACGGGCGCTAAGAACCCCCATGTACGCCTCTCTGTTAAATTAGTAAGTTTGTTAGAAAATCATCTTGATGATACGAACTGCCTTGTTTTCATGGCAGATACGAAAGTCAGAATTGAAGAAGCTGATTGCTATTACTATCCTGATGTAGCGGTGACTTGCGATGAAAGGGATACAAATTCTACGGAAGATTTTATTCTCTATCCTTCCCTAATTATTGAGGTGCTGTCTCCATCAACGGCAATTTTTGACAGAAATGAGAAATTTGCAGACTATCAAAATTTATCAAGCTTGCAGGAATATGTGCTAGTCAATCAATCTCAGGTTAGGATCGAGTGTTTTCGTCTCAATGCTGAGGGAATTTGGGTTTCTCAGACTTATGAACAGGGAGATGAGTTACACTTAGCTAGTGTAAATTTTAGCTGCCCGATGAGCGAAATTTATCGCAAAATTCCGGGTGTAATTCCCGACTAAACTTGCTAGTAAAGGCAGCGACACAAATTATAATTATGGAGCTTTAGCCAAATGTTTGCTAATCAAAAAAAATTCTACATTTCCCCCAAAGACTATCTAGAAGGTGAGCGGCAAAGTCCGATTAAACATGAGTATCGGTGCGGGCACGTCTATGCGATGACTGGTGCTAAGAATCCTCATGTACTCCTTTCTCTGAGCTTAGCAAGTCTGCTAAGGATTCATCTACTAGATACTAATTGTCAGGTTTTCATGGCAGATACAAAAGTCAGAATTGAAGAAGCTGATTGCTATTACTATCCTGATGTAGCGGTGACTTGCGATGAAAGAGATACAGATTCTACGGAAGATTTTATTCTCTATCCTTCTCTAATTATTGAAGTGCTGTCTCCATCAACGGCAATTTTTGACAGAAATGAGAAATTTGCAGACTATCAAAATTTATCCAGCTTACAGGAATATGTGCTAGTCAATCAATCTCAGGTTAGGATCGAGTGTTTTCGTCTCAATGCTGAGGGACTTTGGGTTTCTCAGACTTATGAACAGGGAGATGAGTTACACTTAGCTAGTGTAAATTTTAGCTGCCCGATGAGCGAAATTTATCGCAAAATTCCGGGAATAGATAATGAATAAAATTATTTTACGTAACGCCGCCATCTTAGCGGTTAACTCACCGCGCCTGTTGGCGGCGTTACACTTTTGGGGAAGTTCTACACTACTAAGTAAATCCTTCTTCCTTCTCTCCTAGATAACTAAATCCTTCTTCCTTCTACTTAACAATTACAGGAGAACGAAATAATGATTAAAATTCTTCACGTCTCAGACATCCACATGGGAAGCGGGTTATCTCATGGAAAAACTAATCCAGAAACGGGTTTAAATACGCGGCTGGAAGATTTTACTAGCACTCTAGGGCGCTGTATGGATAGGGCAATTTCTGAGCCAGTTGATTTGGTTATATTTGGCGGAGATGCTTTCCCTGACGCTACGCCGCCGCCATTTGTAAAAGAAGCTTTTGCCCGCCAATTTAGCCGCTTAGTCGAGGCTCAAATTCCGACAGTATTGCTAGTAGGAAATCACGACCAACATTCCCAAGGACAGGGAGGCGCGAGTTTAGGAATTTACCGCACTTTGGGAGTGCCAGGATTTATTGTAGGCGATCGCCTAGAACTCCATCGCATCCAAACCCGCAACGGCCCAGTACAAGTTATAACCCTTCCCTGGCTTACCCGTTCTACCTTAATGGCGCGATCGGAAACCGAAGGTTTTTCCCTCGACGATGTTAACAAATTACTAGCCGATCGCCTTAGAGTTGCGATCGAAGGTGAAATCCGCCGCCTCGACTCAGAAGTACCAACCATATTACTCGCTCACTTGATGGCAGATCGAGCCAATCTCGGCGCTGAACGTTTTTTAGCCGTTGGAAAAGGCTTTAACATCCCCCTGTCAATGCTGACTCGTCCCTGTTTCGACTATGTAGCCCTCGGTCACGTCCACAAACATCAGAATCTTAACAAATCTAACGACCCTCCCGTAATCTATCCCGGTAGCATAGAACGAGTTGATTTTAGCGAAGAAAAAGAAGACAAAGGTTTTGTCTTAGTTGAACTAGAGCGTGGAAGGGCCACTTGGGAATTTTGCCCTTTGCCAGTACGGGATTTTTGCACCATTAAAGTTGATGTATCCCAAGCACAAAATCCTCAAGTAGAAATACTCAAAGCAATTGAGAAAAAGGAGATTAAAGACGCGGTAGTGCGGTTAATTTACCAGTTGCGATCGGATCAATTAAACACTATCGAAAATGCAGAACTGCACAGCGCTTTGAAGGAAGCTCACAGCTACACCATTCAACCAGAATTGCTCAGTCAACTTGCTAGACCTCGCTTGCCAGAGCTGGATTCCAGCAACAGCATCGACCCCTTGGAAGCACTGAAAACTTATCTAGACAGTCGGGAAGACCTCAAAGAGATAGCAGAGAATATGTTAGAGGCAGCCAACAGCTTGCTCGATCGCGAAGAGGAACCAATACTGGAGTTAAGTAAAGGAACATAATTAGCCTGAAAATATCGATTCCCTAAAAGCTAGTGACCTAAGTGTTTTCCCTTCAGTCTGCTGATAAATAGGTTCTAGTGAGAGGTGAGAAAGATCACAAGGTGAAGTGACGGGGATCGTCGCAATCCCCTAAAGAATAATTGTGTTAGGGATTAGTTTTCTAGTGACTGGTACTAGCAATAAAAATCATCCATTGGGAAGATACAGCTCAAATATTAAATCAAATACTATTTATTTAGATAACAGTTTATTTAGATAGTAGTCGCCATGCTCGTTAGAATCTTATTAATTTCTGAAACTCTTGCTGAAGATTGCCTTTCACTTCTGCCTTTGTAGATAACTAACTTTTTCGGCATCGCTCTTTTCTGCCTTCTGCCTTAGCCTTCTGCTATATATGAATTTAATGGATGTACAGCAATGATAAACAACCCAAGTTTTTTTTCCAACCAAATCCTTGAGTTATATGCTCAGGTTTCTTGCACGGGCCAACTAACTCGTACAGATAAATTAACATTAGAATCTGCTTTGTCCAATGGTTCACTAGACAAAGAAGAGAAAATAGCAATACAACGGCTGTTCTATGCTCTACGCCGAGGATATTTTCATCTCGTGGACAACTAACACATGACTTACGCACCCAACCAAAGAAACCGGGTTTTTTGACAAAAATACTTCGCCCGAACCCACAGATTCTGTAAAAAACCCGGTTTCTGGAACTCCACAGTAAGTCCTAAATTAGCGATTAGCCATTACCAATTACCAATTACCAATTACCAATTCCCAATTACCATCAATTCTGTTTTCTATATCTAAGTGCCTGTTCAATTTTTTCAATTAGATATCGCGAATCTCCCTGTTGTACCAACTTTTCTAACTGCGAGACTGCCGCTTCAGACCTCTCGATTTGTTGAACCAAAGAATCTACACTGGTAGTATCTACGTTTCTCAAATGCTCTTGTAGAATTGGAATTAAATTGGGATTTTGATTCCTGGCAAATTCCTCTAATTCTAACAATGCCATCTCTCCCCGTTCTATCTTTTGACTGACACTCCTAGCAGCGTTAGCGTTGGCTTTAGCAGTCTCAGTGAGTTCTTGGATACGAATTTTAAAACGGCTAGTGATTTGATCGATTTGATTGCCTACCTCAAAAGCTTGGCTTACCAGTCGGCTAATTTCTAAACTTACTTGGCTCAGCCCATTAGATTGATTACCCTGCTGGTTGGAGACAATTGTAGCTTGTACTGCTAAGTGTCGAATTTGTTGGATAATCTCTCCAATTAATTTAGAAGCACTGTTAACTCCTTCTAAATCTTTGCCTATTACCTTACCAAGATCTAAAATTTTATCTGTATTGTTGCAAATAAAATTAGAACCCTGAAAAGTCGCTTGGAAAGCTTGCTTGCCTTCTACGCAAATTAATTGAGCAATACGAATAAATCGTTGATTTAGCTGGGCAATTTCTTGGGCTTGTTTCAAGAGTTCTGTTTGTTCAGAACTATAATTTTGGCTGGGCTTTTGTTTTCTCTTCAGAGTAGCTTGTAGAAGTTGGCTATATTCCTTAACTTTTGTCTGTCCTTGCTGAATTTTTTCAATATACTGCTGCGCTTCTAACTTTTGCTGGTGAATCGCCTTATTAGCTTGAGCTAACATTTGAGACTGAGCTAAAATTAGAGTTTGGATATCGAGCAGGTGGAGACCTCGATCTTCTAAAACGATAATAATTGGTTCATAAACCAGGTCTTTAGGTCGATTAAGAGCTGTTTGCACGGCTTCATCTATTTTCCAATTTTCAGAAAGCACCAAAGGGGGAATTCTAATAAAATCTAAAAGCAAACGAATCGGCCGTTGCCAATAAAGCTCAACTCGATCGGGGAGACTCATTTGTTCTCGAAATTTGACACGAGAAATCATGCCCAACATTTGTGAGTCTTGAGTAATAATTACTCCAGGCAGATCGGGTTGCTGCCCAAATTTTTGGGCGATAACCTGTCCGAGAGTTGTAGAACTCACTTGGAAGTCATGGGAGGGCAATTGGCCTAGCGTGGAATCCAGCGTTAGCTGAGTTAGGTCGCTCATGCACCCTAGTACCGTAGGTAAAAGTCAACAAACCATATATCTTGGCATTATACTGGTTTAAGGTTAAATAAACTCATCATGCTGTCTGAGTTCCACCAAACTCGCTGATTCTATTCCCTTCTTACCCTAGCCCCTAGCCCCTAGCCCCCTAGCCCCTAACCGCCTTGGCGGTTGCTATAAATGTCTATTCTTACACATCCAACATTAACTCGGACTTTACCTGTAGAAACCTTTGATGCTATTTGCCAACTATTACAGCAAATGGCTCAAATTCCAGGTACATTACTGCTTAGGGAAAATGCAATCGCCGCAACTGAATTTACCGCTGAGTTCCCCCAACACTTTGCAATATTTATTTCGGAAAAATTTAGCGCCCTATTGTGGGTGAAGGAAGAGGTGCAGAGTGGGAGAGATGTCTGCGATCTCCCCAATCAAAAATCAAAAATCAAAAATCCAATAGTCTCCAATACCTTGTTAAATGTCGGGTTGACTTTCGCTCCAGAAGTAATCGCTGCTTTTGGTTATAAACTATGCGATCTTCACATAGCAGCAGGGGCAAAACTGCTAAGAAATATTGACATTTATGCCATGAGAATGGCGCTAAAAAATATAAAATCTAATGATGCTAATGTCCAGAGTGAATTTACCTTGCAATTGCTAGAAATTATTTCCTTAAATTGCTGTGTAAATTCTCCCCTCTCTCCTTCCGGGTGCAAATCTATAGAAGATTCCTGTCACCCGCAACTCGAACAAGAACGACTTTTAAATCAGGTAACAACTCAGATTCGGGATAGTTTAGAATTGCCAGTGATTTTGTCAACGGCAGTCCAGCAGTTGCGACAATTTTTGCAAGTCGATCGTCTATTAATTTATCAATTTGAACACCGACAAAAAACTACCGAAAATATTGAAAATAATCCTCCTACTAAAAACTCCGTCAAACAGGCTTCACAGCCACTCTTTGGTCGTGTTAATTATGAAGCTTTGGCGAATGAAAAAATCGCTTCTGTACTTTACTTATCTGAAGGATCGGCTTGTTTTCCCGATGTACCCAACTATCAAGAGAAATATCGCAAAGGAATTACTATCGGTGTCGCAGATATCGAAACTACCTACAGCGATCGCCCCTGTTTTTTAGAGTTTATGCGCTCGTGTCAGGTACGAGCTAAGTTAGTAGTACCGATTATAGTTCAAGAAGAACTTTGGGGGCTACTGATTGCCCACCAGTGTTTTGAGGTACGCGAGTGGGAAGAAAGTAAAAAAACATTTCTGAGACAAATTGCAGAACACTTGGCGATCGCAATTTGCCAAGCTGAACTCTATGCAGAGTTGCAGCAGCAAAAACATACCCTAGAACAGCGGGTAATTGAGCGCACCCAGGAACTCCAAGATGCACTAGCTGCGGCCCAATCAGCGAGTCTTGCCAAAAGTGAATTCTTAGCAACTATGAGTCATGAATTACGGACTCCTCTCACCTGCGTAATTGGTATTTCCGCTACTCTCCTACGTTGGTGTTGTGGCAATGAAGCTAATACCAAGATTCCTCCTTCCAAGCAGAAAAATTACTTACAAACTATTCATGATAGCGGCAAAAAGTTGTTGGATTTAATCGAAGATATTCTAGATTTATCCCAAGTAGAAGCTGGGAATACGGCATTAAAAATCAGTGAATTTTCCCTATCTCAAGTAGCTTATTTAACTGTAGCCGATCTCAAGGAACAAGCAGCAGCTAAACACATAGCAATCGCGATTGAACAGCAAATTGAACCCGGTCACGAGCGCTTTGTAGGCGACCAGCGTAGAATTAAACAAATCCTCTTCAATCTATTGACAAATGCCATTAAGTTTACCCCAAAAGGGGGGCGAGTAACCCTCCGGGTTTCCGTAAAAGGTGAAAAATCTATAGCCGAATTGCGTCAAAATAGCATTAAATCGGGTGGAAATATTGCTGTTTTCCAAGTAGAAGATACTGGCATTGGCATTGCTAAAGAGCAGCAATCTTTACTCTTTCAGAAATTTAAGCAGTTAGATTCACCTTACCGCCGCGAATATAGCGGTATTGGTTTAGGTTTAGCCTTAACTAAACACCTAGTAGAATTACATGGCGGCGCGATCGAAGTTAAATCTACTGTCGGCGTTGGCTCTATTTTTACAGCATTTATTCCAGTTCAAAATGTCAAAAAAATTGAGCGAGTTGCAAATAGGAAAGAGGAACAGACAGATTCATTATTTATCTCTCAATCTTCTGCTTTGCAAGGTTGTCTGGTTGTAATTGAAGAAAACGAGGAAATTGCCGCGCTTATTTGCGATATTATGACAGCAGCAGGACTGCAAGTAGTGTGGATGATTGAAGGTTCTACTGCGGTAGAACAAATTAAATTGTTTCAGCCTATAGTTGTAATTGTTGATATGCGCTTGCCTGGAATAGATGGTTATGAAATTATCCATCAGTTGAGAAACCTCAGCGCCAATTATGCTCAAGGTCTCAAAATTCTAGCTTTAACAAATAAGACAATGCTATCCGATCAAAAGGCAGCCATGAATGCAGGTGCAGATGATTATTTGAATAAACCTGTGCAGCCAGAGGAATTATTACATAAGATCGCGAATTTGCTAATAACTAATGGCTAAGATTACTGGGAATATTGCATGATTTTTGAGGGCTGCTATAACTTGACAGATAAAGGTTGTCTGCGGTAATTTATCCTTAATAATCTAGATAAGAGAAAAGATGATTTTCAGCAAAGAGGCAATTAAACCTAGACTTAATTCGGCTTTTAAGCAATTAATGTCTATACACTGGGTAATGGGGTGTTGCTACCTGTTGCTGTTTACAACAGGTACATTTATGGCGAATGTGTCCCGCGAGACTCCACTCCGGGGAGAATTGTATGATTTTCATAAGGCAATGGGTGTCTTAGTTATGGGTCTTTTGACCTGGAGAATCTTGATTTTACTTCAGGTATGGCGGCGTAAATATACTCGCAGTTTGCCAAAGCTTAGTCGGGAGTGGATGCAGAAGTTTTTATTACATTCTGCGCTGTATTTATTTATGTTTGCACTTCCAGTGAGCGGTTTCTTTTTTTCAAATTCATATAAAAACAACAATGTCCATTTTCTGGGTTTTACTCTCCCCGACATATTCCCCCAAAATTCTGCTTTAGTGGACTTAGGTAGAAGTTTGCACTTTTGGTTGGCTTATACATTTCTGGCGTTTATTGTGTTACATATCATGGCACAGTGGAAGGTTATCCGTGCTAACTGGAGGCGTTTTAAAGGGATGTTAAAAGCAAATTTGGTTTCCAGAAAATCATGAATAAAAGCTAGGTGATGGGAAGAATAGCTTATAATCAAGGGGTTTAGAAAGTTAGAATCTCCTAAAACCTTGTCGTTTGCTATACTAACACAATCACCAATCACCAATTACCCATTACCCATTACCCATTACTCATTACCAATTACCCATTACCCATTACCCATTACCAATGATTCAGTACAAATTTCCCAGTAAACTAATAGTATCTTGTCAAGCACCAAGTGACTCGCCTTTGCATGAGCCGAGCGTTATTGCAGCAATGGCAGAAGCGGCTGTCAATCAAGGAGCAGCAGGTGTTAGAATTGATACTCCAGCTCATATTACAGCAGTGCGATCGCGCATTTCCTCGCCAATTATTGGGATTTGGAAACAAGTATTGCCAGGATTTGAAGTTTACATTACTCCCAGATTTGAAGATGCGGCGGCGATCTCAGCCGCAGGTGCAGATATCATTGCCATTGATGCTACTCTCAGAAACCGCCCAAATGGAGAAACAGTTAAGAGTTTAATTGCTAGAATTCACGATGAATTAGGCAAACCCGTAATGGCTGATGCAGACACTTTGGAAACAGCAATTAAAGCAGCAGAAGCGGGAGCTGATGCGGTGGGAACTACTCTTTATGGCTACACTGCTGAAACGAAACATCTATCTCCTCCCGGTTTTGAACTACTTGCCAAAATGGTAGAAAAATTAGATATTCCAATTATTTGCGAAGGTGGTATTGCTGGGCCACAGATGGCAAAACAGGCCTTAGATTTGGGAGCTTTTGCTGTTGTTGTGGGTGCTGATATTACTGGGATTGACCTTAAGGTAAAAGCTTATAATTCGGTAATTGGTAATAGGTAATAGGTAATTGGTAATAGGTAATTGGTAATAGGTAATTGGTAATAGGTAATCAAATACTTACTGAAAAGTATTGCTACAATTCTTATTTGGGGTAATTAGTAGGACATAAATAAACGCTATAAATTGTAAGGTGGGCGCGAGCCTACAACGATCTTCTGCTTTGATTTATAGGCTTGTTGCGGCTCGCGCCACCCTACATTTATCTTTATGTGCCCTTACTTACTGTTGCATGATTTTGGGGAACTGATATTAGATCAGAACGCCATTAATGAAACTGCTAACCAAAGCCAGAGCTAAGGCTCCTAATACAGCACTCCACATACCCTTCTGCAAACTAAAACCCTCAACAACTTTAGCTGCTAAGGCAAAAATAATCACATTAATAACAAAAGCAAAAAGCCCTGACAGCAAGCCGAGAGTTAAAACATTGGGTATAAAAAATACCGCTCTGAAAATTGGCATGATTAAAACATTCAAAATCCCCAAAACTGCTGCTGAAACTATTGCTTTTGGCGTACTGTCAATTTGAACGCCAATAGGCAATTGAGAAATCAGTAGCAAGCTGCTACCTGTAACTAACCAAGCAATCAAAATGTCAAGTGGCTGCATAGTACAAACTCCTTCCTTAAAAGCTGAAGCTTTGAAAAATTGATATTTAACTATACATTAACCAAAAAATATCTTTGCTTCCTCTACCAATCGGCATAATTTATGTTTAGGATTTTTTCCGGATGGCAATACCTTTGATAGGGAAAGAGAAGAAATGCGGTTTGGGTATGAAAATGGCTAGCAATTATATTTTTAAATCTGGAACGGGCTTTTTTGACAAAGCGGCTCTCGAAAATGCGGTACTTCGCCGCAGTAGATTACACCGAGCGATATTATTAATGCTGTGCATTACTGGTTTGATGGGTCTGCCGATTTTTCGTCTAGCTCAACTGCAACTGGTTCAAGGTGAATACAATCGACAGCGGGCAGAGCACAACCGCATTCGGTTATTTCCTGTTGCTTCTAACAGAGGTCAACTTTTAGACCGTAATGGCAAAATATTGGCAGCAAATCGAGTTTCGCGTTCGGTATATTTATGGCCAAAGGAACAGGCGGCAAAGGAATGGCCTGCTACAGCTTCTCTGCTGAGTTCCATATTGAAGATACCTAAAGAGGAAATTCTTAAGAAATTAGAGAAAGTTGGTTATAAATCTGCTTTGCCGATCCGAATTCGGCAGGATATTAGCCGTGCTACGTTTATTTCTTTGTCTGAGCAAGCAGGTAATTTGCAGGGGATTGAAATTCGTCCTGAATCGAGTCGGGACTATCCTTATGGAGATTTAGCAGCGCACGTTTTGGGATATATTGGCGAGGCTAGTTTAGATCAGCTTAAAGCTAATCCAAAGTATCCGATGGGGATGATCGTCGGTCAACTGGGAGTTGAACGGATTGCTAATTCTTCGCTTGAGGGGGTTTGGGGAAATCGTTTGATTGAGGTGAATGCAAAGGGTCAGGAAATACAGGAGTTGGGAGTTAATGCTCCTATTGCTGGTAAGTCGGTGCGGTTGACTTTGGACTTGGATATGCAGAAAACTGCTGAAAAATCTCTAGGCGATCGCTTGGGAGCAGTTGTTGCTTTAGATGTGAAAACGGGGGCGGTTTTAGCGATGGCTAGTTGGCCGGATTTTAACCCGAATATTTTTACTAGCAAGGTGAGTAAAAAAGAGTGGACTCGCCTTCAAGGTGAGGATAAACCTTTTCTAAATCGCGCTCTGCAAGGCTATCCTGCTGGCAGCACTTTTAAAATTGTTACGGCTACGGCGGGGATGCAGTCGGGGAAATTTTCTCCTGATTCAACTTTGTTTAGTTCTGCTTCTATTACTATTGGTGGTATATCTTTTAACGAACATGGTGCTGGTTATGGCACTATTGGTTTTCGCGATGCTTTGGCCTACAGTAGTAATACGTTTTTTTATCAAGTAGGGATGGCCGCAGGGCCGGAGCAAATGTCTAAATGGGGTCATGAATTGGGGATTGGCGGAACAATTAATTTGAAGTTATTGGGGTTAGATGGGGCAAATCATGGTCAAATTCCAACGCCGAAAGAGAAAGTGAAAATGTACGGGGAGGATTGGTATGTGGGCGATACGGTGACGATGGCAATTGGTCAGGGTTTGGTGTTAGTAACGCCTTTAGAGTTGGCGGTGATGGTGTCAACTGTTGCGAATGGGGGTTGGCGAGTGCAGCCGCATTTGTTGACTTCTCAAGCTAATGGGGCTAAACCGATTAAGACTGCGATCGCGCCGGAAACTTTGAATGTGGTTCGCCAGGGGTTGATTGATGTGGTGCTTAAAGGTACTGGTCGCGCTATGAATGACGGTTCTATTCCTCTGAGTGGGGGTAAGACTGGGACGGTGGAAATTCCAGGGCACCCGGATAATTCTATGTATGTGGGTTTTGCGCCTGCTGATAAGCCGGAAGTGGCGATCGCGGTTGTTGTCGAAGGGGGGGGATATGGTGCTGTATCGGCCGCTCCTATTGCCCAAGAGGTATTTAGAACCTATTTCCAGAAGAAAGGTTTTAAACCTAAGAAGTAATTTTGTTAGTTGTTGGTTGTTAATAGTTAGTTGTTAGTTGTTAGTTGTCATTGCGTTGGCGAAGATTAACTGAAGGGCTGATACTTCGCTTCGTAAGCACTACGCGCAGGCTATGCAATGACAACCACTAACCACTAACAACTAACAACTAACCATTACCGATATTTTCTGCTTTCTTCCGTTCTAAAATAATCATTTCAGAGCCAATTACGGGGCTGCGAGCTATGAGTTTGCCTTGGGAGTTGGCTATTTCCAGTTTTCTAAATTCAAGTTTTTGGGCTTGTTGAAACATTTGATTGGCTAACTGATTTTGTTCGCTTTCAGGGAGATTATACCAATCATCGCCGATTTTAACAGCTAAAATATTGCTGAATAAATTAACCTGAATGGATTCTATTAAGCTGTTATTAAATTGATTGGTTAGTTCATCTACTTGATTTTGAATTGTGGCAATAAGATTCTGTTCTGGTGTTAGTTTTGGAGGCGATGGGGGAGCAATTTCTACGGGTTTTGTTTCTTCAGGGGCTACCAGGTCGGGTAAATTTGTTGCTGTTGTTTCTGGAGATGAGAGAACTACTATTTCTGTGGATTCTGAAGAGGGGATAACTACTATTTCCGAGGATTCTGGCGAGGGGATAACTACTATTTGGGGGGATTCTGAAGAGGGGATAACTATTATTTCAGGTGATTTTCCAGGTAGCAGGGTTAGTGTTGTACCGATCGCGACGATCAGAGTTGCTGCGATCGCGCTGCTTAAAACTGTATCGGACAGCTTTTGATTGATTGAGGCGGGTAGAAGCGATCGCACCAACTGGACTACAGTCAGCCAAGCGGAAGTGAGTTTTTCCAACAGGCTGCGATCGAGTTTTGCGGAATCCTGGGGAGTTTTAGCCGCGTTTTGAGAAGTGGCGATCGGCTTTACCTCTGGCTGAGGCTGTTCCGGCTGTGGCTGTTGTGGTTGGTCTTCTGACATTTTCTTAACCTCCTGGCGGTATAAATATGCTTAAATGCGATAGATTTTTACGTGAGCTATATCTCTCAGCCTTAATTTATCATTTCATTACTTCTAACTGAATCAAAATGAGTATCAAACGCCGTCAATTTTTAATTTTAAGTGGCCTGAGCGCATTAAGTCTGACGGGAATGTGGAAAATACTTAAGGCTCAAATTGTTGAGGGTGCTAGTCCTGCTGCTAGTTTGGAGGGAGAAGGTGCGATCGCGCAGTTACCCACCACCCCGCCGATTTTGCGTTTTATCTCCGTCGCAGACACGGGTACTGGTGCTGAAGGTCAGTATCGGGTAGCCAGGGCGATGACGCGCTATCATCAACAAAATCCTTTTAATTTGGCAATTCTCGCTGGCGATAATATTTATAATAACGGCGAAATTGAGAAAATTAACGCCGTATTTGAGAAGCCATATCAAGATTTATTGCAGCAGAACGTTAAGTTTTACGCTTGTCTAGGAAATCATGACATTCGCACGGCTAATGGCGACCCTCAAGTTAAATATGTCGGCTTTAATATGCAAGGACGTTACTATACTTTTCGGCGCGGTAAAGTACAGTTTTTTGCCTTAGATACTAATAGTAATGCAGATTGGAAAAATCAGCTAATTTGGCTGGATAAAGAATTGAGTCAAAGCGATGCACCTTGGAAAATAGTATTTGGTCATCACCAGATTTATTCATCGGGAATTTATGGTGTAAATAAACCATTTGTTGAGAATTTAACGCCGCTTTTTCAAAAGTATGGAGTGCAAGTTTATATTAACGGGCACGATCACCATTATGAAAGGACTCGTTCGATTAATGGAACGACTTATTTAATATGCGGCGGTGGCGGTGGTACTCGTGAGGTGGGGCGTTCTCCCTGGACGGCATATTCGGCTTCGCGGCTTAGTTTTGCAGCCTTTGATGTTTATGATGATAGAATATTTGTGAGTGGAATTGGGACGGATGATCGGGTGTTTGACCGGGGTGTGGTTATGTTGAAATCAGTTTAGGTAAAAGTTATGAAAGTTAAACGATTGAAAATCAATGCGTTTAGGGGAATAGATAATCTAAATCTGGAATTTAACCCTGATGAGCCAATAGTAATTATTGGGAACAATGGCGTGGGAAAATCTAGTATTTTGGACTGTATTGCCATTCTTTTGTCCCGTTTTCTTTATTTGATTCAATTCCCTAATAAAAATGACAGTTTAAACCCGTCTTTTTTTCGTGTACTAGATATCAAAAACGGATATAAAGAGATAAGAAATCAAATTATAATCGAACTCTCTCAGTCACAAGAAATCAGTTGGTCTGTAACGAAAGAAGATAGCGGAAATGAAAAACTAGAAGGCATGGAAAAATTAAAAGAAGTTGCCCAAAATATACATAATCAGTGGAAAGGTAGTCCTTTAGCCAACATACCACTAGCAGTTTACTACCCGACTAATCGTGGTGTTATTGAGCGTCATTTGGAGAGTCAGAATGGATATTCCTTTAAGCAGACAGATGCCTACAATCAAGCGCTAGAGCAAATACAAATTAGCTTCGATAGTTTCTTTCAATGGTTTGCAGATTTGGAAGATTTGGAGAATGAACAAATACGGGATAACCACGAACATCGAAACAGAAATCTAGAAACCGTAAGACAATCCATTTATTCATTAATACCAAATTTTTCAAACTTGCGTGTTAGACGATCGATCCTAAGAATGACTGTAAAAAAACAAGGTCAAGAACTGATCGTAAATCAACTATCTGACGGGGAGAAATGCTTGCTAGCAATGGTAGGAGATTTAGCCAGACGCTTAGCAATTGCTAACCCAGGTTTAGAAAATCCACTGGAAGGCAGTGCCGTTGTTTTGATTGATGAAATCGAATTACATCTGCACCCGAAATGGCAACGGGAAATTATTCCCGCTTTAACTAGAACATTTCCTAATTGCCAATTTATTATTACCACTCATTCACCTCAAGTCATTAGTCAGATTAAACCTGATGGTATCTACATTTTAGAGGCAACACCTGAAGGTATAGTAGCTAAACAGCCAGAAAGTTCTTTTGGTAGAGATAGCAATCGTATCCTTGAAGACGTGATGGGTGTCCCAGAAAGGCCACAAGAAATCAAGGATAGTCTTCGCCAACTTTTTAGACTGATAGACGCGGGAAATCTTGATGCTGCGAAGGAATTACGCCAACAGATAGAAGATGAAATTGGCGAGGATGAGTCAGAGTTTGTCAGAGCAGATATATTGATGAGACGGAAGGAAATTCTTAACCGATGAAGTATATTAAAAAGGGTGAGGAACCAAAAGATTTTACAGATTGGAAAGCTCTAGAAAGCGATGACTGGAAACCTAACTGGGATAACTTTCAAGCACCACAAAAATCAAATTTGCATCAATCATTACTGCAAGAACAGGGTTTTATTTGTTGCTACTGCGGAATGGAAATCAGCAAACAAAAAAGCCATATTGAACATTTAAAGCCTCGTAAAACCTATCCCGAAGAAGCACTAAATTACAAAAATCTGTTAGCTTCCTGTCAAAGAGAAAGAGAACCTAAAGAACCTCAACACTGTGGAGTTAAAAAAGATGAGTGGTACGATGAAAATCTCATGGTTTCGCCTTTAGATCCCAGTTGTGCTGATTTTTTTAGATATTCTGGTTCGGGAGAGATTTTGCCAACTAATGAACCAGGAAAACAAGACTCTGCTTTAACAACTATTGACCAACTTGGACTCAACATTGATAAGCTAAAGAATATGCGAAGTCAGGCAATAGATGGAATATTGCAAGCTATGGACGGTCTGACAATTGAAGAGATACAAATATTAGCTCAAAGTTATGTTCAACCGGATGCAGAAGGTAAATACACACCATTTTGTACTGTAATCGCCTACTACATAAAAAACTACTTTAAGATTTAATATGAAGTAATTAAAACTTCAGCAACTTTCCCTCGAAGCTTAGCCTTAGAATTAATCGCCCTTGCTGCTAATATAGGTTTAATTTTAAACTCTTTGTACAGGTCTCGAATCAACTTACAATCAGAATTAGATAACAACACTTTTACCCCTCGATTAGCAAGTTCTGCAAAAACATCTCTCAATCTAACTTGATCGTTCTCAGTAAAAGAATCGCGACTATAAGAGGTAAAATAGCTAGTATCATTAATCGGAAAATAGGGCGGATCGAAATAAACAAAGTCTTCCGCACTATGAGCATACTTCAACACATCCTCAAAATGCCTTTGTTCAATAGTCACTGATTTTAACACAACTGATACTGAACGAAGTAAATCGGCATTACAAATCGTTGGATTATTATATTTACCCATCGGCACATTAAACTCACCTTTCGAGTTTTCTCGATATAAGCCATTAAAGCAAGTCTTGTTAAGATAAATCAACCGCGCTGCCCTTTCTATCTCAGTTCCTCCCGGATAAGATCGCACATCATAATAATGCTCTTTATTATGCCTTAATTCATGTTTCTTTAAATAGGTAATTAGCTCCTCAACCCGATCTCGAACGCAGCAATAAGTATTAATCAAATTAGCATTGATATCCGTTAAAACTGCCGATTTAGGTTGCAAATGAAAAAACACAGCACCACCACCCAAAAAAGGCTCATAATAATTCGTAAACTTCTTAGGAAAATAAGGTAAATATTGCGGAATCAGCCTACTTTTACCCCCCGCCCATTTGAGAAACGGACGCGGCAAAACTTGAGATTGAGTGGAAATTGACATTTTGACCTCAAAGTGATACCAATTAAAGATGAAACTGTAAATATAACCAACTAAAACAATGCAAGAATTTTTTGAGAATATCTCTCGCTATCCCCGCTACTTCATCACAATCACTCTGGGAATCTTCTTTTTCCTGTTTGAGCAACTGAGGCCGCTGCTGAAGAACCCCGTGAGTGCGATCGCTCTCATTAGTTTCATCATCGCCGCATTTATGTTTGTAACTTTTACCCTCCGTGCCATGTTGGGGCTGAGTACAGTTTAGCGGAAGTAGGAGGAGGGGAAACGGCAAAATCAGATAATTTCCACTTCTGCATTTAACACCCTCCTTATGTTATCAAAGTTACTGTAAAAAAGATTCCATTTATGTTAAACCCTTAAACAAGGTTTTGAATGGAGAAAAAAATAGTGTCTTTATATTTAAGAACTATTGACCACAACTAGGCAGGAATCAAAAAAAGGAACCACAAGATGACGATCGCAATAGCAAAACGGCGAGAAAGGTTAGATAGCTACTATCACCAAATCAAAACCGTCATCCTCAAACGTCAAAACCCGATCGCGGGTTTACTACCAGCCAGCACAGCAATTAACGCTCACGGCGACTATACCGATGCTTGGGTGCGAGATAATGTTTACAGCATCCTCGCCGTCTGGGGTTTAGCTTTAGCTTACCGCAAACTTGATGACGACCAAGGTAGAACATTTGAGCTAGAACATAGTGTCGTCAAACTAATGCGAGGATTACTCTTCGCCATGATGCGACAAGCTCATAAAGTAGAAAACTTTAAAAATAGTCAATTGCCCCTAAATGCCCTACACGCTAAGTATAATACTCAGACTGGAGATATTGTCGTCGGCGATGACGCTTGGGGACATTTACAATTAGATGCTACCTCCTTATTTCTATTAATATTAGCACAAATGACGGCTTCAGGCTTACACATTGTTTTTACAATTGATGAAGTGAACTTTGTGCAAAACTTAGTCTATTATATTGGCAGAGCTTATCGCACTCCCGACTACGGAATTTGGGAGCGAGGAAATAAAATCAATCATGGCAGTGCAGAATTAAACGCCAGTTCCGTAGGTATGGCAAAAGCAGCTTTAGAAGCCATGAACGGCTTAGATTTATTCGGAGTTAACGGTTCTCAAGCCTCAGTAATTCACGTTTTGCCAGATGAAATTGCCAGAACGCGAGTGACATTGGAATCCCTTTTACCCAGAGAATCAAGTTCAAAAGAAGTAGATGCAGCCTTGTTGAGCGTAATTAGTTTTCCTGCCTTTGCCGTTGAAGATCGGGAATTAATCGAGCGGACAAAAAACAAAATTATCAGCAAACTCCAAGGAAAATACGGTTGCAAACGCTTTCTCAGAGACGGACACCAAACAGTTTTAGAAGATGGCGAACGCCTCCACTACGAACCGAAAGAACTCAAGCAATTTGAGCATATTGAATGTGAATGGCCGTTATTTTTTACCTATTTGTTACTTGATGGTATATTTCATAGAAACCAGCAACAAGTTAAAGAATATAAAGAAATTTTAGAATCTCTAATTATAGAACGGGATGGTTACGGCTTACTCCCAGAATTGTATTATGTCCCAGCCGAAAGTATTGAAGCAGAAAAATTAAATCCTCATAGTCAAAAACGCTTACCTAATGAAAATGTCCCCCTCGTTTGGGCCCAAAGTTTATATTTTCTTGCTCAGTTATTAGACGAAGAATTAGTCGCCATTGGCGATATTGACCCACTAGGACGACATTTATCTATTCGTCATCATCGAGAGCCTTTAGTACAAATTGCGTTATTAGCCGAAGATGAAGATTTGCAAGCGGAATTAGCTGCTCATGGTATCGCCACCCAGACCCCAAAACAAGTAGAACCAATACAGATACGCCAAGCCAAAGAACTATCTGCTATTTATACACAAATTGGTCGCAACGATCAATTAGGTTTAACAGGTAGACCCGTGCGAAGATTGCGGACTTTGACAACTTCCAGAGTATTTAGGATTCGGGGAGAAACGATTGTTTTTCTGCCTTCTTTTTTAGATCAACAAGAATTTTACCTCACTCTTGACTATCATTTTTTAGTAGCTGAAATCAAGAGCGAATTAGCTTATATTAACCGTCATTGGTATCAATTAGGTCGTCCTCTAGTAACGCTGATGCTGACTCATACAATGCTAGAAACTGGTAGAGAAGCACTGTTAGAGTTGATGAAAGAACTGCGTGACGGACACTGCAAATATACCCCCGTAAAATTGGGTCAAATCAATCAGTTAATCCTAACTGCTGGTGTTGAGAGAATTGATTTTCTACACGATTTTGGATTTTCCCAGTCTTCAGTTAAAGGTGCATTTCCCGTGAGGTATCACTTGGGTTATAATCCCGATAAGACTGGGCCATTAAGCCACACGCAAGAATTTAAGTTAGAGTGCGAAACAAATACAAAATTATTGCTTACCAGTTTGCGGGGTTCCGAGAATTTGTACGAACAAGTTGAGCTATTGCATACCTTAGTTCGCCTCAAAGGACTGAATTTTAATACTGGATTCGGTGGGCCAGAAGACGCTGTTACAGTTGCAGATTTGCTCAATGAAGTTTATCTTAAAGCTAGCAGCGATTCTCAATCAAAAATATATTGGGCCGTAGTCCGTCATGTGGCCGGTTTGCTGAATAAAGTTGATATTAGCCTATCAGATGCAGTTACTGATATTTTAGTACGCGGTAAGTATGTTACAGTCGGAAAAGCTTACAGTGAAGATTCTGTAATTTTGCAGCCGCGTTCTTACACAGAAATCATGGAGAAAATTCGGCATTTCTGTGGGGAAGATATTCGCGACCGGGTTCTTACCCAAGAAATTCTGATTTACTTTGGTTTGCTAATTAAAGCTGAACCACTATTATTTAAAGGCTTGCTAACACTGAGGGTGAGCTATTTTATCTTGCTGATTGCTACCGAATTAGCTCGCGATTTGGGGATTACGCAGAATGAAGCTTACGAACATTTAATGCAGTTAAGTCCCTTTGAAATTAAAACTCGCTTGCGGCAAGTATTAACAGGCTATGAAGGTATGAATCAAGTGCTCAGACAGCAAGAATCTTTGCACGTCAAACAACCGGAAAAAGATATTGAATGGGTGGTCTTACCAACTTTGCAGTCACCAGAAACTAACTTAGGCGGGTGGCGACGACAGCGGCAAATGTCAGGTGCAGTTAATCGCGTACCCAAAGATTTTTATCCTAATGTTTGGGAGTTATTGCGGCATTGTAAGGGTTTGGTAATTGGTGATAAATTGGAGCGCAGAAATCGCCTAGATAGCGAACCAATTTTAGCAGAAATGACTCCAGGTGAGAAGAATTTTGCTCTACAAGTCGAGCATTTATTGAATAAAATTGGTGCGCCGGAGTACCGACAAGTTAATATTGAAGCCTTGATGGAATTGGCGGCAATTGCTCAGCGGAACCCGGAGTTACAAATAGAAGAATATATCGTTTTGGATGTATTAATTGGTCATGCAGTGCGGATTAGCTGGTTAGACCAACATCCCGAAAGGAGAGAGAAGTATGATGAGGATAAAGCGGCGGCATGGAACGCTTTTTATGATACTTCGCCTTATGTTTGTGCGAGTCATATTTTAAGTGCTTTCCGCTTCTTAACAGAGTTTGGAAAAGTATAGAAGAATGAAAAAGAAATAATTATCTCTCTGCTGTCACTAAGCAGCAGAGTATAATAGAGCAAAATCTTTCAAACCTCAATTAGGTCTGATGAATGAGGGTAAATTTTTATTTTCTTCTTCCGCTTAGTAACAAAACAGGGTTAGCCTCGTTGTCGCCCCCTGAAGTCCGCGTATCACCCTCACAAATGATAAGTAAATCCACTTAATTAAACATAAGATACCGATGGCTAAAAAGTTGGCTGTATAAGCGTTCTTCCTTCTTCCTTCTTCCCTCTTCCTTCTTCCTTCTACTTATACAGAGCTACTTACTAAATTTTTCGCTAAGATAGCCATACATACATTTCAAAATTTTTTGATGGTTAATACTCGTACAATTACAGCAAGTGCGATCGCTTGCGGTTTTCATGCCCTCTCTGACCCTCTGCGGATTCAGGTAATCGAGTTACTGCGAGAACAGGAATTGTGCGTCTGCGATCTGTGCGATCGCCTCCATGTCCCCCAGTCAAAACTCTCCTTTCACCTCAAAACCTTGAAGGAAGCAGCTTTAGTCCGCAGCCGCCAAGAGGGACGCTGGATCTACTACAGCCTCAACATTCCCCAGTTCGCCATCCTCGAACAGTACCTCGCCGAGTACCGCCGCTTCAGCCCGATCCTGTCTATCCGTTGCTGCGACACCCCTTAGTCAATCAACATTTCTTAATGTATTTTTCCTGTGCGTGTTATCCCCTATACTTGACATATCAATTTTTATTGATATGGTGAACTTGTGGACATGAATTTTGACATTAAGGCAAGGTCAATGAAAACAACAAGGCAGGTCAATTCTCACACACTTAGTATAAGAATTTTAGCATTTAGTGCTATAGCTCTCCTCAATTCCTGCGCCCAAGTCCAATCGCAAACCTCGCAGCCGATTAAAATCGACGGTTCCAGTACCGTTTATCCGATTACAGATGCGATCGCGAAAGACTTTCAAAAGACCCAAGGCGCAAAAGTAGCAATTACTGTTGAATTCTCCGGTACTGGTGGAGGATTTAAAAAGTTTTGTGCTGGCGAAATAGATATCAGTAATGCCTCGCGACCAATTCGACCAGAAGAAATGGAAGCCTGCAATAAAGCTGGTATTCGCTATTATGAATTACCCATCGCTTTTGACGCTCTCACAGTAGTAGTTAACCCCAAAAATAGCTGGGCAAAAGACATTACAGTAGCAGAACTAAAAAAACTTTGGGAACCAGCCGCACAAGGTAAAATTACCAAATGGAATCAGATTAGAACCAGTTGGCCAAATCAACCCATTAACCTCTATGGTGCGGGTAAAGATTCTGGTACCTTTGACTATTTCACAGAAGCAACAGTCGGTGAAGCCAAAGCCAGCCGTACTGACTACACAGCTAGTGAAGATGATAATGTTTTAGTCCAGGGAGTTACCAAAGATCCAAATGCCTTGGGTTACTTTGGATTAAGCTATTACGAAGCCAATCCAACTCAATTGAAAGCATTAGGAATAGATAATGGTCAAGGCTCGGTAATGCCTACCCGTGAAACAGTAGAAAAAGCTCAGTATAAACCTCTTACCAGACCTCTTTTCATCTACGTTAGCTATAGTGCCGCCCAAACCAAATCAGAAGTACGCGACTTCGTGGAATTCTACATGGAAAAAGCACCAACTTTAGTTAATTCTGTAGGCTACATTCCATTGCCAAAGGACGGATATCAACTGATTTACAACAATTTCTACAATGGCAAAGTCGGTACTGTTTTTAATGGTGAGGCTCAGTTAGACTTAACCATCGGTGAGTTACTACGCCAACAAGCAAAGTTTTAATTTTTATCGGCAATTTCCCCTTCAATATTTAACTCAATGAATCAATCGACAACCTCACCTGTTCATGCAGGAAACAAGCTTAGTTTTTTTGAAAGATACCTCACCCTTTGGGTATTCCTTTGCATTTTAGGCGGTATTATTCTCGGTAGATTATTCCCCAGCGTCGCCGTCACCCTTGATGCTCTTAGCTTTTATCAGGTATCGATTCCGATTGCCATTTGTCTATTTTTTATGATGTATCCCATCATGGTAAAAATAGACTTTACCCAAGCAGCAAATGCAGCGCGATCGCCCAAACCTGTAATCTTAACATTAGTTGTTAACTGGATGATAAAACCATTGACAATGGTGGCATTTTCTCAGTTTTTCTTAGGTTGGCTATTTCGTCCTCTGATTACCGGCACAGAAATAATTCGTGGCAGTGAAGTTTCCATCGCTAGTTCCTACATCGCTGGCACAATATTATTAGGAATTGCCCCCTGTACGGCGATGGTTTTAATGTGGGGATATCTCTCCTATGGCAATCAAGGACATACTCTAGTCATGGTCGCCGTTAACTCTCTAGCAATGCTATTTCTATACGCACCATTAGGCAGATGGCTGTTAGCAGCCAACGATCTAGTTGTTCCTTGGCAAACCATAGTATTGTCTGTGTTAATTTATGTTGGTTTGCCCTTAGCTGCCGGAATGTATAGCCGCTTCTGGATTTTTAAACATAAAGGAAAAGAATGGTTTGAACGAGAGTTTATGCACTATCTAAGTCCAGTGGCTACGGCTGCACTTTTGATTACGCTAATTCTTTTGTTTGCCTTCAAAGGAGAGTTGATTGTTAACAATCCTCTGCACATTCTCTTAATTGCCGTACCCCTGTTTATCCAAACTAATTTCATTTTCCTGATTTCTTATGTAGCAGCTTTAAAACTAAACCTTCACTACGAAGATTCAGCACCCGCCGCGCTGATTGGTGCTAGCAATCATTTTGAGGTAGCGATTGCTACGGCTGTCATGCTTTTTGGATTAAATTCAGGGGCGGCATTGGCTACGGTTGTTGGTGTTTTAATTGAGGTTCCAGTGATGTTAATGTTAGTAGAGTTCTGCAAGAAAACAGCGTTTTGGTTCCCTCGTAAACCAGAAACAGCTTCCCTGCGAGATCCCCGTTGTCTTTACTAATTCTCATAGCTATAATCCAATGAAAAACCTTACTCATAAACCCCGAATTCTCTTTTTATATGGTTCTTTGCGAGAGCGTTCTTATAGTCGCCTACTTGCTGAAGAAGCGGCTAGAATAATTGAAGATTTCGGTGCCGAGATTAGATTTTTAAATCCCCTAGAATTGCCGATTTATGGTAGTGTTCCTGATACTCATCCCAAAGTTCAAAAATTGCGTGAGTTGAGTCTTTGGTCTGAGGGTCAAGTGTGGTCAAGCCCAGAACTACATGGTAATATTAGCGGGATTATGAAAAACCAAATTGACTGGATTCCCTTAAGTATTGGGGCCGTTAGACCTACTCAAGGTAGAACTTTAGCGGTGATGCAGGTTAGCGGCGGTTCGCAGTCTTTTAACGCAGTTAATACTCTGAGAATTTTGGGGCGATGGATGCGAATGTTTACTATCCCAAATCAATCTTCTGTGGCTAAAGCTTATCAGGAGTTTAATGAAGATGGAACGATGAAAGATTCGGCTTATCGCGATCGTGTAGTTGATGTAATGGAGGAATTATATAAGTTTACTCTATTGTTACGCGGCCAGGTTGATTATTTGACCGACCGTTACAGCGAACGCAAAGAAAAAGCAGCGAAGGAAATTATCGCCATCGCCAATAGTGCTCTTGAAATCAAAAAGTAGCCTGATAATAAGTAACAAAAAAAACCATGAAAAAAGTCATGTTTGTCTGTAAAAGAAACTCTTGCCGTTCCCAAATGGCTGAAGGTTTTGCTAAAACATTAGGTAAGGGGAAAATTGAGGTAGCGAGTTCCGGGTTGGAATCTAGCAGAGTTCATCCAACGGCGATTCAAGTAATGTCTGAAATTGGTATTGATATCACAGATCAAACTTCAGATCCGTTAAGTGATTTTAATGCTGAGGATTACGATGCTGTAATTTCTCTGTGTGGCTGTGGTGTGAATTTACCGGAAGAATGGGTACTGCGCGAAGTGTTTGAAGATTGGCAACTTGACGACCCCGACGGACAGCCAATAGAGACATTTCATCGCGTCCGAGATGAGGTGAAGGAACGAGTTAATAAGTTGTTAAACTCTCTAGCAATAGAAACAGCAAAAATTTAGCATTGTTTTAAGTAGAAGGAAGAAGGTAGAAGGAATAAAAATTTAGTTATCTAGGAGAGAAGGAAAAAGGAATAAAAATTTAGTTATCTAGGAGAGAAGGAAGAATGTTTATACAGTCGGCTTTTCAGCCATCCTTATCTTATGTTTAATTAGGTGGATTTACTTACAATCCGGGATTAAGTAAAAGTATCCATAACGTCGCCATCCTGGGGGTTAAAGAACCGCCAGGATGTCGGCGTTACGTAAATAATGGTTAATTCCTAATAATCTTAAAAAAAATTGTGTGCGATCGCATCCTTAACCGGAAAGCCGAGGAGCGATCGCACACCTAGATTATGGGAGATTCAGCCTGAAAAACATCAGCTTTTCAGTACAGAGGTCAGGATTAAGTCTAGGCTTGCTTATTCAACAGGTTTTGCACTTGTCTGATTGCAGCCGCGCCAATATTGAAAGCTGCCCAGCCACCGGCCAACAAGATTGGCAATAAAACTACTAGCACGCGGAAGTCAAAATCCATTAGTTCCTCCTCTAAAGTTTTTTAAAGATTTCTCATAATCTATTTGTATCTCATTTTGTCCCTATTCTCAAACTTCTCTCTAGTAACCTAGTTTATCTAAATTAAAGCCCCTCTATGGATGAGATTCCTGATGATTTCGGTCCGCCCAAGGCAACTGGGAACTCGCCACCGGGGGAATAAAAATGTGCGATGCCTTCGGACGCGGTGGCGATCGCACCAAATCTATACTACAAAGTGCAGCTTCACCGAGGGCGATCGCCATTTTCCCGCCGTCTCCTGGTGAAGCTGGTATGAAAGCTAAAACTCTTACCAATTAAAGGTTTTTGAAAATCGCCACCTTGTAGTATCACTGTAATTTAACAGGAGGAATTATGGGTTTATTGCCTAAACGGAAATTAAAGTCAGACGAGCTTGAAGCTATTTTCCTTTTTCAGTTGGCTTTGCATATATGGAAATTTAATGGCGGTTTCGCGCCGGAATTTTGGTTTGGCGAGCGGGTGAAGTTTCAGGGGCGAGTGGGTGTGATTGCGGGGATGCAGTGGATGATATCAATTCCGGTTGCACCGGAATTGATATCAGCTACTGTTATGGCAAGTTTATCCTTCCAGTCGTGGCAATCTTATGCTTCCAATGACAGCAAGGGTTTTAAAAGCTACTTTGCCCCCAGTGTCAGCTTCGCTATTTCTGGGCCAAGATTTCGCTATACGTTTCTCAAGTAGATTGGCTGACGGGGTGACAACCCCGTCAAAGAGTAGATAGAATCAAGGTTCTAGCCCTTATCCCCTTCTTGAAAAATGGTCGCTTATTACTTCTAATCCTCATTAATTCAGTTACTAAATCTTGGCAAACTTCACTTCCTGTCACCCAACATTCACCATATAAACCTATCCAAAAGTTGCTATGACGACGTATCGATCGCCCTAATTCCTGCACCCGACCCACATATTTTTGAATCCCCATCTGTTTGATTGTATGACCTTGAATAATTGCACAAGTGTATGCGATCGCGATTAATAAAATTAAAGACTTTAAGCGGTCATAACAGGCATGACTATTTTCCAAATTATAGCCTCCTGTCTTACAGTCTTTAAACATAGCCTCTATTCCACTCCGACATTTAAAACTCGCGATCGCCAATTTTAAACTACCTACATTGGTCAGCAGAAACCAACCTTCAGAAGCCCCGTTAGTTTTGTATTTTCTTTTCCAATAACCTGCCACATCAAATTTGCCAAAACCTTTTTGCTTAGTAACTTTAACCCCGCTTCTATAAAAGCCTGTCCCTGGTATTAGTCCTAACTCGCTTAGACGTTGATATTCTTCTTTTTCAGATTGTATGTATCGTTCTTGTTTAACTCTTAATACAAACTTGACACCTACGTCATAGAGCCATTGCGCCAGCTTGACAGAACCAAATTCTCTGTCTCCTAGAATAATTATTTGATAATCTTGTAGCAAGACCGAAACAGGTGTAATTAAATTTTGTTGTTCTTGAATATTCGTACTGCCTCTTTTGGGGAGTATTTCCCAGTATAAAGGAATAGCCCTTTGCGACCAAATTAGACTAATAAAAAATAAATTATTGTGTCGCCATTGAGTGCGGTCGATAGCTAGCATCAACACAGACTGATTTTTAAAAGCCGTGTTCAAGATGTATTTCACCAAGGGAAACCAGATGGTTTCAATTCGCAAGACTGGCAACTTAAAAAATCTTTGAAGATTGCGCCTCCGACTCTCAAAGAGTACAGGATATGACCAAACAGTAGCTAGTCTCTCAATACTGACCTGTTTGTGTATTTGTAAAAGGCAGACAACAATTGCAAGAGTTAAGTATTCAGTTTTTTTGAGTTGACTTGACAAGCAATTTTGGTAAAATAAAGGAAGCATTTAATTATTCTGGGGGTTGTTGAGAACGATCGCCCATTTTTTTTACCACAAAACGTCTCAAAGCGCTATAGGTAAGGCTTTTGACGGGGTTGTCACCCCGTCAGGTAGATTGGTTCATAATGCGCGATCGCGAACGAGTTTAAAATGAGATAGACTCATGTTTGACTATAAAATTATGGCAATATCCAAAGGAATCATTACAGCTTTCCCTACTAATACCATTTCTCTAAAAGTATGCTACAGTCCACATCGTTGAGTTTACTACATAGAATCAACCTACTGTTGCTACTGTTGCATTAATTTGGAGAAATGGTATTACCAAGGATTACCAATCATCCTAAAAGCCGCCCAATAGTAAGGATGAGATAAATTATCATTGCTTCTTGTGACCAGTTCCAGCGGCAGCAGCAGCTCCCCAGAACCAGTATGCAGCTTGCCATTATTGATTTGGATTTGCCCTCTAATCATAGCTATTTGCGCCTCCTGTAGCGCTTGGGCCTTAATCGGTGTACTTTTCAAGTGCTGATATAACTCCGTCATCAGCCCCAAAGTCCCTTCATCGCTAACGTACCAGAGACTAGCCACAGCCGACTTCACACCCCCCTGCACTGCTAACCCCGCAAAACCCAACTCCGCCTCCTCATCTCCCACAGCAGTTTTACAAGCACTCAGCACTAATAGCTCAACAGGGGGGTTATTCCATTTCAGTTGCCGCAACTGATCCAAGCGTAATTTCGTATCCCATAACTGAATGTAGGAGTTGCTAGGATTTCCCCCCTGAAATTCTGCGTGTGTTGCCAAATGAACGATCGCATAAGGTTGTTGCTGACGTTCTCCCTTCAGATTTGCCAGAGTAAAGCCTTCATTCAAAAAAGATTTACCCTGCCATAACTGCGGGGTGATAGTTGATAATTCCAATGGTACTGCTGGTAAAGGATTGAGATGAGCAAATCGTGAGGCCCCCATCGCCAGCACTTTGGAATTTTTGATATTGACGAAGCGAGTATCAGTCAAACTGAGACTAGGCATCTGACCAATACTGTATCGCTCGATCAAAAACCCCTTCCCATCGTGCAATGCTGCCATTGGGAGCGATCGCAATCCGGTATCGGAAACAAAAGACAAATTCTTGATGCCCTGTGTTTGCAAATCCGCTTCTAGCGGTGCAACTATCAATTTATATAGTTGCTGAGCTAAAGGCAAATAGCTTGTAGTATTACGTTTTCTAGGATTAGTTACTTCTGTGCGAAAGTCTTGGGCTAGTGCGACGACTTGGGCGCGAGTAGTATGCGAGATGCGCTTGCGAATGGGAACTCCTTTAGGCGTAACTATCAGCATTTCCAGTTCGTCACTAGGTTGAATTTGCCGATCGATTTGCAGAATTGAGGATATATTTTCTAGTTGATAAGCACTAGAACCTTTCGGCATAAAGCCGATATAAATGATTGCTGGTTTAACTCCAGTCGTCTTTTCAATTCTCGTTAGGATATTCTGGGCATCTTGTAATGTTGCCATCCGAGACGGGTAAGGCAAACTTAGGTATTTGACAAAATCGCGAGTCAACCTTTCCTCTTGGGGGAGAACAATAGCATTGGGATTAATTGGTAAATCAGCAATATTGATTTGAGGAGAGGGCGATCGCGAATTTTGTTCCAAAGAATTTGATATTTGATTCTGCTGTTCGAGATTAAGCGGAAATGGCGAACTTAGCGCGGGTACTGGTGCGATCGCTGGTGTCGGATTTATTGTCGTTGTCCGATCTAGATTTGGTATTAAATTCAACACAGGCGTTTGGTTGAGAGTCGGTATCGGTGCCGGTGTTATAGCGATTGATAGTTCAGAAAGCAATACAGGTGTGATATTGACTGTCGGTGCAGGAATTAAAGTAACTGCTGGTGCTGGCGTGACATTGACTGTTGGTGTTGACGCAGCAGGTACAGGCGCGATATTGACTGTTGATACTGGCGCAGCTACAACTGACGCGGGTGCTGGTACTGGCATTGGGGCGATATTGACTGTTGATACTGGCGCAGCTACAACCGACGCGGGTGCTGGTACTGGCATTGGGGCGATATTGACTCTTGATACTGGTGCAGATGCCGATACTGGTGCTGGCGCAGATGCTGGCAGAGGCGGCAGATTAATTATTATGGGTGCTGGCGCGGGTTCTGGTGTTGGTGCGGGTTCTGGTGTTGGTGTTGGTGCTGGTGCGGGTTCTGGTGTTGGTGTTGGTGTTGGTGTTGGTGCGGGTTCTGGTGTTGGTGTTGGTGTTGGTGCGGGTTCTGGTGTTGGTGTTGGTGTTGGTGCGGGTTCTGGTGTTGGTGTTGGTGTTGGTGTTGGTGCGGGTTCTGGTGTTGGTGCGGGTTCTGGCGTTGGTGTTGGTTCTGGCGCGGGTTCTGGCGTTGGTGTTGGTTCTGGCGCGGGTTCTGGCGTTGGTGCGGGTTCTGGCGCGGGTTCTGGTGTTGGTGCTGGTTCTGGCGCGGGTTCTGACGCTGGTGTAGAAGCAGTTATATCAATAACCGTTGGGCCTCGCCGCTGAGGTAAGGGACGATCGTAACTTCCATAGGTAATGCTATTAGGCTGAGATGTTCCTCCAGTGACAATGCTGCCAGCAGTACCGTTCAGCCCGTTATAGTCTGGCCCTACAGTGAAAGGAGTATTTAAAGCTGTTCCACCGTGACGGATTGTGATAACTCCAGCGTTAGCGCTGCCGGTGGTGGCGGCGGAAAGACTACAACCTTCTGAACAGAAGGGCTCTGAAATGAAACTGCCTGTAGCCCGAAAATAACGACCCGCTGTAATATCAATATCGCCCCCCGCTGTTCTGCCTTGGGTGTTGATGAAGACAACTTCGATGTCATCCTGGGGATCTAGTGTCACCGATCCGCCTTGCTTATCCTCAGAATGCGCGTCTATTTCTCCGGCTTTAATGCTTAATAGAGCAGAAACAATTATGTCTCCTCCATCTCCATTTTTGGCATCTGACCAAGAACTGAGATTGCCTGCTTCTATAATACCTGTGCGGCTGGTAAGGGTAATATTTCCGCCGTCAATTGTCTTAGAATGAGAGTCGATCGCACCTGCATGAATGTCTGTTTCTGCTTCTAGCGCGATCGCGCCCCCTTCAGAAGTGACAGTGGTTTTGGCGATGTCGATGCTGCCATTGCTGCTGCTAAGGCTAATTTCACCGAGGCTGGTACTGATGTTACCACTCGCAGTTAAGTTGCCTGTAGCACTTAAAAGTATGGGGCCGCTGCTAGTAGATGCAACTGTGGTGAGGTTGCCGTTGATGGTAATGTTGCCTGCTGCTTGAATAGCGATCGCGCCTGCATTTACTTCCTGCGTTGCTACATCCCCAGCAGCTACCGTTTGGTTTCCCCCTGTGAGAACCACTTGACCGCTTTCATTCACGCTAATGCCTGTGGCGCTATTTTTACCAGCACCCGTCAATAGTTCTGGCAAAGTCGCGATCGGCAGCGTCCAAGGTGTTGGCTGTCCTTGAGGGCCATCTAATGTATTAGTAGTTGATGAGGAGGCTTGGTCAGTTTTAGCTGGTTTGTTAGTACTATCGCCCCCTGACAAAGGAGCGATCTCCAAACTCAGCAAATGCCCTTCTTGACTGATACGCACCAAATTCTCAGCGGGAACTGAGACAACAGTAACTTGACCATCTGGGGCCGACAAAGTGCCAATGCTAATAACTGTCCCGCCCAGCAAGGTTAAATTTTGCCCTGACTTTACTGCTAAATCCGCTGAGTTGATAATAGTCCCTGGTTGACCGGAAGGAAAGGCAAAACTGCTGGGTGTCCCCACCAGAGTTGCGTAGTCATTTGTACCTTCGGCATTAAACCAGTTAGCTCCAATTCCAATACCTGTGGCAGTAGTTGCTGTGAAAGAACCAGGCACGTTTAAGCTGGCATTAGCGCCAAAGATTATTCCAGATGGGTTGATTAAAAATAGATTTGAATTACCTCCGGTTACTTGAATTAAGCCATTAATTATGGAAGCGTCGCCGCCAATAACGCGAGCTAAAATATTGCGAATATCAGGGTTAGAGATAAAGTTGGCAATCTGACCTTCTGATAAGCCAAATTGCTGGAAGCTGTGGAATAAATTAGCTTTATCGCTGGAGAGTTGACCGCCTTCTATATCGAAGTGCTGACCTTCAGGAGTAACCTTTGTACCTGTTCCGTCTGTAGCTGGAACAATGGTCTGGGCTTTAATTGAAGGTACTTGAAAGCAAAAGCTAAAAACTAAAAATAATAATGGAAATACAAGCTGATTTCTTATTTTTTTTAATTCCGAAGATTCTAACTTAAGCTTATTTCTTGCCGTGAGAAATAAACTCTTATTTTTAATATAAATTTTCATGTCTTTGGCAAGGTTTAGTGTTAATAGAGATGTGCGGCGATGCTTAGATAAACCCTGCATATTCTCTATTAATAGAGAAGCTATAAATTAACTACATTTAAGTGATAACTTTTTGTCTCCGTTAGCCGCATCTTCCCAAGGATATATTTATTAGATCAAATTTTATTTTAAAATAACCTTAACTTTCCTTACGTCCCGTTTTATGGTACTCTGGTTGCTTAAAAACTGTCCGAAGTATTGAGTTCAAATAATCAACTAATTTACGCATGAAAAGCAAACCCAGTTTTTGAGAAACTGCGCTTTTATACTATTTTCCGACTCATCCAGTTAACGGCTACTTCGGAGAGCTCTTAACACTGGGAGAGGGGCCAGGCGGGGTACTAGCTCGATCGACTTTTTTCAGTTGCACAAAAGCATCGTAGCGAATGGTGCGATCGCTCACCACAGCAGTTGTTACCCCAATAGAACGAATGGCATCTACCCACATTTTCTGATTAGGTGGAAGTTCAGGGATGGCGAGGTTTTTGGGGTTGAAAGCCCGCTCGACATCGATAAAAAAGTTGCCATTATTGGGTGTAAGTTCCGATCGCATCGTATTCTCGAAAATTTCGCTTCCTAGTAGGGGGTTGCTAGGCGCAGGTAAGATCGCATTTGTCACTGGGGCTCCCACTGTCATAAACGCCACGTTATTTTTCATCCAGCCGCGAGTGACGCTTACTCCCCCAAAAGGTGCTGTCCACTTAACTGCGGGTTGACCCCCAGCTTGAGTTTCCTCAACTTTGAATTTCTTAGTTTTCATCACCTCATCTAATTGTTTAAGGGATTTATCTGCGGCTTTGCGATCGCTAGCTTCTACCATAAACACAAACCCCGCCCCAAACTTCCCCGGAGTAGTTGAAGCCGCAGGCGCAGGAATCAGGGACAGGGAAAATTCTCCCTTCATCCAGTTGATGAAATCCTTATCCCAATCCATACCAGTGCTGGATTTGAGCCCAGATCGCACTGATTCGGGAGGGAGGGGCGCGATCGGGTTGCTATCCGCACCCTGGGCGTAATCCTGCCACAAACGTTGGAAATTGCCGCCCGATATAGCGATTAGCGTATTATTGGGGAGACGGGTGAGCATTTGTTCGGCATTATTTTCTACTGCCAGTTTTTTCTGGGAGTTAGGTTTCAGCCAAGAAATCGATTTAAAGGCCATTCCCTCTGATTCCAGGGTAACTGCTGTGGCAAACCCTTGAGTTTCCAGTTTCTCTAGATTTTGCTGTGAAATTGGCCGTGCGGAGTTGAGGGAAGCGTAGGCGGCGCTAACTGGGACGTTGAAATATACTTGAGCGAAGGGCTGATTAGTTTTAATTTGTTCTAAGGACTCTGCAAAGCCGGGGGTTGTGGCTAGGGAGGCTTCGCCTTTGTAGGTGTCGATCGCTCGATCTGTGGCCTTGGCATCTGTGGTAACGACGAGATATTCTGAGCCAAGGACGGCGACTGATAAGTTGCGATCGGGTACTCCTTGGATTTCGGCAACTTTAATGCCTTTGTAATTGCGCTCAACCATTTTACCTTGATTGACAGGCTTAGGCTGGGCTAGCAGTTCTTTTGCTTTAAGGGGGTTGGCGATCGGCATGACGACGGCGACTGACTGTTGCGCGGGGGCCACTGAGGAGACGGGTGGGGCGCTATGATTTGGTAGGAAGGCGATCGTGACTTCTTTGCCTACCCAAGGCTGGATGTCTTGCTGGTAGCCGTAGCCATTAGCAGTTAGGAGGCGATCGCGCAAGTCTCCTAAGATGCGATCGAGAGCAGCTTTCGACTCTGGAGTGCCATACTCCCGCAGTTTATCCCACTCTTTGCTATCAGTGGAGAGGGAAATGGTCATCATCGCATCCTGCGGAATAACGCTAGCACCTAATGGCAGATCTTTGGTGGGGCCCCGTGAAACGATTAATAAATAGGCTCCGATACCACCAGCAATTAGTAAAACGGCGGCTCCAACGGTGAGCATTAAGGAAGTTTTATCTTTTTTTAGCATTCGTGGCAACGGGCGATGGGTGTAATAGATGAGTTCAGCAAAGGAATAGCTTGATTAGGATTTACCTCGAACCATGAGAGAAACCGGGTTTCTGGTTTAAATATTTGTCCCTATTCATGTTTCTGCCTAAGTCCTATCTATGATAGTCTCTATGATAGTCTATCGCTAATTGACAAATTTTTCGCGATCAATCCAGAGAATAGGGTAATCGGAATGAATAGATCTCACTTTCTTTTTTAAAGATGTCTTTAAGAACAGAACTAATTTTAATTTATAACTATTCACTATAATGATACTTACAAGCAACTATCACAATCTCTTCATCCGTAACCTGGTAAACTAAACGATGTTCGTTATCAATGCGCCTTGACCAAAAACCACTTAAATCGTATTTCAGAGGTTCAGGTTTACCTAATCCTTCAAACGGTGAGCGATCTATATCTTTAATCAGTTCGACAATCTTGCGATAAATCTTTTTGTCTAATTTTGCCCATTCATTAAATTCTGCAAAACCAGATGATTCAAAAACAATTCTTCTGCTCATTGCAAATCCTCTAAGTTAACTTCAACTAAATTTTGCCGAGTTTTAACATTTTCAACGGCTTTTAAAAGTCGATTCTTGTTGACTTCGGATTTTAAAAGATATTCGGTTTCATCAAACTCAGAGACAATTATCTCAATCTCTTTATCTCCAAAAGTTGCTTTGATTTGTTCTACAAAATTATGATTTAATTCGCTGGCTTTTAAATGATAAACTGTTGACATCGTTTTTACCTCTTTCGGGTTATGATAATTATAGAGTAGCACATAGGCTGTGAAACACAATTACTACAATCCTAGCAGTCCATAATTTATTGGTATCCTTAAAAAAACGCAATTCCACTCGCATTAATGTCTGGCTTTAAAATCCTTAAAAATTGTCTGCAACGAATACATCAGCCGGTTCACATCATTTGTCCCCCCTGGAACGATATTAAGTTCCCACTTTTTCCGTGCCGTTGTCAATAACTTGGCGACAGAATCAGAGGAACTATTGGAGATAAAATAGCTACCACCTTCATAACGGATATCTGACGCTAATCCGATAAAAGAACCAGCAATATCGAGTTTTAGCGGTGATGTATAATACTGCGATTTAATGGCGATAATTACCTGAGAATGTCGCGGTTCGCGGTTGAGCAATCTACAGAGGTCTGCTTCTTTTTGGTACAATACTAATAGGTTGCATTCGTGGAGGACACCTGCTCTTCCCTGAACTTTTACGCCGATGTGAACTTCTAGAGGTGGCTTATTAGGAAATTCGATCGCAGCATGAGTATAGGGATGTACAGTTCCATGAATTTTACCCGGATTTTTTCTAAATACTAAAGAGTTAGGATTCCCATCGAATACATCTTTATAATAAATCTCTCCTTCTTCATTAGCAATCGCCTTCAATAAAATGGTGAACAGATAAATATTAAAAATATTGGCTTGCTCAACATAAGCATTAAAATTACGGTCGCTCGCCCCGTTTAACTTGAAGCCAATTTGCTGAATTAGAGTAGATATTTCTCGGCTATCTGTTGTTCTCGATAGCAGTTGATTAAATATTTTTTTCAAGGCAACAGCTTGTTTATTCCGAGGGGAAATCAATTCTGAAGTAAACTCAATCTCTTTACCAACTTCATCCGAATCAGCAAAGATAATTTTGGGAGTAAATTGAGATTTTTCTGCTTCGATTTTCAGGAAATATGCAATTTCATCCTCCATTTCTGCCGTATCGATAACTGCTTGTTCGACAGCTTTTGTTAACAGCCGTAATTGTTCCTCTGGGGTATAATCTTCTATCTTTAGCAGAGGAGTTTTTCTTTTAGAAGTTCGCTCTTCTATAGTTTTACCTGTCCGCACTGTATCAGCAACCTGTTCGGCAACCCAGCCTAAATTAAAGTCTCTGAGCATCGCTGTCAGTTCTTGATAAGCTGTGGTATATTCTTTTTCATTCATTTGTTTTGCTCTTAACTTTTGAATGTTATTCTAAGATTATATCACTTGTTGCCGAATTAATCAAGAAAAATTTTGACTATCTGTACAAAAAAGATATGAACTAGAGGTAACACTGGGATTGGCCCTAACCAACGAAAGCGGTTGCTATATTAATACCATTGCGAACAATATATTAATGTCATTGCGAGCACCGCGCAGCAATCTCAAGACTGTGGGATTGCTTCGCGGTGCTCGCAATGACAGAAGATTGAGTTGGATTACAAGCAATCACATAGCTACCTTTGATTATATCCACCTACCTAAAACAATGATTTGACTCGATAACAAGCAAAATCATCAATGCCTAAAGAGCGATAAATTGTATCCCTTTGCCGATAATTTCGCCCTAAAGAACTAATCGCTCTTTGCAAATCTTCCACTGACTGACAACTACCACCAATCGCACCCGCCATTGTCGTAATATGTTCCTCCATCAAAGTACCGCCGATGTCATTGCAGCCCCATTTCAAAGCTTCCGTAGCTCCAGCAATTCCTAATTTTACCCAACTTGGTTGATGATTAACAATCCAATTGCCTAGAAAAATTCTAGAGACGGCTGTAAGTAACAGAATATCTGCCAAAACTGGCTGAACTCGCCCTACCCGTTTTCGCAGAGAAGGCGGTGCGTGCTGTCCAACAAAAGGCAATAAAATAAACTCAGTAATCCGAGCTGGATAGCCTTTCTCACAAGCAGTTTGCTGGAGCTTGCGTAATTTTTCCAAATGTAAAATCTGCTGTGATGCTGTTTCAATATGTCCGCACAACATCGTGCTAGTTGTTGGCAATCCTAATTTATGAGCGGTTTCTACAATTTCTAACCAAGTCGCTGAATTTAGTTTCTCAGGACAGATAATTTTCCGTACTGAATCGTCGAGGACTTCCGCTGCTGTTCCTGGCATTGAACCCACGCCGGCATCCCGCAAAGCAGCAATAACATAGCTGAAACTTAGGCTATCTTCTCTAGCAATAAATTGTATTTCCTGGGGCGAGAAAGCGTGTAAATGTAATTGAGGAAATTTATCCTTAATAGTTTCAACCAAGCGCAGATAATAAGGTAAAGAAGCTCCATTAATCTTAGCTTTAAGGTTTAATCCCCCCTGCATACAAATTTCCGTCGCGCCGAGATGGACTGCATCAGTTGCTTTTGCTAGAATTTGTTCCCAATCTAACCAAAAAGCGCCCGGATCTTCTTCATCGCGGCGAAAGGCACAAAAATTGCAGTGCTGTTCGCAAATATTGGTAAAATTAATATTGCGGTTGACTACGTAGGTGACAGTATCTCCTGCTTGCAAAGAACGAAGTCGATCGGCCGCAACTTGAATCGCAGCAATCCGATCTGGTTCTTTCTGCTGCAATAGCACTAATGCCTCGGTGGTTGATATATCGCAACCATCTAAGGCGCGACGAAGAATTAGATCCACAATTATTCCTTCCAGGCTCAGCGATAAAAGGTGTTTCCTAGAGCTAATGGCTTTTCGAGCTTAGCGCGACAATTAGCTAAATATTTATATATACTTCATTGTAGGATATGTAGAGCGATCGCGCGTTACCGAGAGCGAAAGCATCAAGTAGGCTTGAGTAACGCTATTGCTTCGCTTAATCTTACATTCCTTTAATTTTTAATTTTTAATTTTTAATTATTTCAACTATGGACTATCGGCGATCTAAAGATTAAAGTCTAAAAGTGCGATCTGCCAATTTCAGATATTATAACTATGAGTTTCAGCCAACCAAACAGCCTTTTGCCAGTGCCGTTAGGTGCATTTGAGGTTCCAGGACAGACAGTTGAGGGAACGCCGGTATCTTCTACGGATGCTGAAGTCGGCAATGCACCCATTTATTTTTCTCTGGTGATTCCGACTTACAACGAGAGCAAGAATGTCAAAGCCATTGTCGCGCAATTGAGCCAGTTACTCGACAGTAAAATTCCTGGGGAATATGAGCTAATTTTAGTGGATGATAACAGCCCCGATCGCACTTGGGAAGTTGCCCAGGGAATTATGGCTGACTATCCGCAGTTACAAGTAATGCGTCGCCAAGAAGAGCGAGGTCTTTCTACAGCGGTGATTCGCGGTTGGCAAGTGGCGCGGGGTGAGATTTTGGGGGTAATTGATGCGGATCTTCAACATCCACCGGAGACGCTGTTAGAACTTTTAGGGGAAATTGAGCGCGGCGCTGATTTGGCGGTGGCTAGTCGCCACGTTGCAGAGGGTGGTGTGAGCGACTGGAGTGTAGTCAGACGGGTTTTATCTCGCGGAGCTCAAACCATCGGGTTGGTGATCTTGCCGGGGGTTGTAGGAAGAGTTTCAGACCCAATGAGTGGCTATTTTATGGTGCGCCGTGATTCCATTGCTGGTAAGAAGATGAATCCTACTGGCTATAAAATTTTGATTGAGGTATTGGGAAGGGGAAATATTCGCTGGATTGGCGAAGTTGGCTATGTGTTTCAGGAGCGCCAAGAAGGGGAGAGCAAGGTGACATGGAAGCAGTACATTGAGTACCTGCAACACTTGCTGAGATTGCGTCTTGACCGTTGGCCCTTGGGTCGTTTTTTCCGGTTTGGGGTTGTGGGTTTTAGCGGGGTTTTTGTGGATATGGGGGTGTTTTATTTGCTGCGGACTGTACTCGGTTTGGCGCTAACTCGGAGTGCAATGTTGTCTTCGGAAGTGGCAATTATCAATAATTTCTTGTGGAACGATTTGTGGACTTTCGGGGATATTTCTAAGCGACAACCGGGAAAACGTCAGCAGTTTAAACGGTTTTTGAAGTTCAACCTGATTTGCTTGATGGGGTTGATTTTGAATGTGCTGTTGGTAAATTTGCTGTTTAATGTTTTTGCTGTTAATGAATATTTGGCTAAGCTGATTGCGATCGTGGCTGTGACGTTATGGAATTTTTGGATTAATATGAAGCTGAGCTGGCGGGTAACAGATGTGCAGAAATGATGGGGACGGAAGGTGAGGTAGGAAGTTAATTGTAGGTTTTTTCTGAGTTTAAAGGGGCTTCGACTTGCGGCAAAAATTTGATTTTAAACTTGATGCTTTACACTGGGTGCTACTTTTTGCCTGGACTGCGATCGCGGCGATGCTACGTTTTGCTAATTTGGATTCTAAGCCACTTTGGACGGATGAATTTTCGACGCTGGTTTTCAGTTTAGGCAATAGTTTTCAAGGAGTACCTTTGGATCGAGGGATTTCTTTAGAGGTGCTGTTGGCACCGCTAAAACCCCATCCGGGTGCGACTGTTGGGGATGCGATCGCGCGTTTGTTGACTGAAAGCAATCACCCGCCTGTTTATTTTGCTCTCGCTCACTGGTGGATGCAGATGTTTGCACCAGTGCAGGGGTATGCTTCCCTATGGGGTGCGCGATCGCTTGCTGCTTTTTTGGGTGTGGTTTCGGTTCCCGCTATCTATGGTTTAGGATGTCTTGCTTTTCGTTCCCGCTTAGTTGGACAAATGGCAGCGGCAATGATGGCGGTTTCTCCCTACTCTATTTATCTTGCTCAGGAAGCACGCCATTATACCCTGGCTATTTTATTAGTTATTGCTTCTTTGAGTTGTCTGGTAATGGCGACGCGGTATGCGGAAAAGCGGCTGGCTTTACCTGTTTGGCTGGGATTAATTTGGATTGTTGTTAATAGTTTAGGAATTGCCGTTCATTACTTTTTTAGTTTGACTCTCTGCGCTGAGGCTATAGTTTTTATTGCCATATTATGGCGGCAATTAAAAGGAGAAAACATCGGGGTTAAGACAATTTCTACTTTCTCCGGTTTTCCCGCTTCATTTTTATTACCCATTATTGGTACAATTGCCACTGGTTTAGTCTGGTTGCCCGTATTTTATTCTAGCAGATATGGTAGCGAATTAACTGAATGGATTCAAAGTAGCGATCGCACGGGTTTTGCTTTGATCAGTCCGATTTTTCAAGCACTGGCTGGTTGGATTACGATCGTATCTTTACTGCCAGTAGAATCATATTCGCTCTCTGTAGTGATTGTATCTGCGATCGCGATGGTCGTATATTTTCTCTGGGCGCTTCCCCTATTTTATAACGGCATCAAAGCCTGCTATTCTCTGCCAGAAAATCGTTTGTCTATAGTTGTCTTAGGCGGTTTTGTCTTGAGTGCGATCGCGCTATTTTTTGGCTTTACATATTTTCTTAACATTGACCTCACTCGCGGTGCGAGATACAACTTTGTTTACTTTCCAGCCGCGATCGTATTACTAGGTGCAAGTCTAGCTTTTATCTTTAACACATATACAGTAAAAAGTCAATTTTTTAAGCTTTTTTATATTAAACTTTCTGGTAAAAAAGCTGTAGTTCTGATTTTGATAATGGGGTTATTAAGTAGTGTAACTGTATTTTCAAATTTGGGTTATCAGAAATACTATAAACCTGACCTTTTAGTTTCTATTATCCGGGAAGTATCTACGGTTCCTGTTCTGATTGCTACTACTCATAATACTCACGTACAAACAGGAGAAATGATGGGTATAGCTTGGGAATGGGAATTTGGGGAGAAGGGGAAAATGGGGAAGATTAGTTACTCTTCTCACTTCCAAGCTCAAAACCCTGTTGACTTAGGGAACCACCAAGGTTTAGCCTTATCAGTACCAGGAAGTAATCTCAAAATTCCTTCATCTTCCCCTCCGTTTTTTCTGTTGGCACACCAACAGCAGGAAGTACCAGAAATGCCTGCAATTACTTTGTGGAACACACTAGAGAAACTGGACAAGCCTTTAGATTTGTGGCTAGTAAATTTCCATGCAAAAGTCAATTTAGAAAGTAAGAACTGTTCCCTTGATTCTCGCTCTTTCCCACCAGTTGACGGTTACAATTACCAGTTATATCACTGTTTTAACCGCCTTCAAAATTCCTAACGCAGCCATCCTTTTAAGCGTTCCGCTACTTGCGGCCGCCGCAGCTTTCGCATTGCTTTATTTTGAATCTGGCGCACCCTTTCGCGCGAGAGGTTGAAAATGCTACTAACTTCTTCCAAAGTGTGAGGTTCTCCCGTCAGCAAACCGTAACGGAGAGCAACAATATCTTTTTCCCGCTCTGTTAAAATACTGTCCAAAACCTCTAAAATATCCTGCCGCATCATCATTTCATTCATCTGCTCTTCAGGAGATTGCGTTTCGCTATCTTCCAAAATATCCATTAATTCTGAGCTTTCTTCTACTCCGATGCGGTGGTTGAGAGAAAGCGATTTGCGGCGTACTTGTTGGAGTTCGCGCAAATGTTCGGGAGTAATTAAAAGCGCTTCGGCGAGTTCTTTTTCTGTCGGGTGACGCTGTAACGATCGCTTCAATTCCCGATAAGCTCTTTTCAGCTTGTTAAGCTGTTCTACAATATGAACTGGCAACCGAATCGTGCGCCCTTGATTGGCAATTGTGCGCGTAATTCCTTGGCGAATCCACCAATAGGCATAAGTAGAAAATTTATACCCCTTTGAGGGATCGAATTTTTCTGTGGCGCGGTTCAAACCTAAAGCCCCTTCCTGAATTAAATCGAGAAATGGCACGCCGCGATTGAGATAGCGCTTGGCGATCGACACTACTAACCGCAAATTTGAGCTAATCATCTTGCGTTTCGCTGCGCGTCCTAAATGGAGGCGCTGTTGCAGTTGAGCTTCGCTCATAGAAGCTGCTGCTGCTACTTCGGATCGATCGGGAACTCTGCCTAATTTTTCCTGCAAACTCTGTTGTAATGCTTCTAGGACTACCAATTCTTGAATGCGGCGGGCTAACTCCACCTCTTCGCTGGGTTTAAGGAGGGGATAGCGGGCCATTTCTTTAAATAAGGCCCCCACAGAATCGTCTGAAACCTTGCTATATTCTGAGGTTCGAGTTGAAATTGGATAGTGAATTTCGGCATCCTCATGCTCTGGAATTTGAGTAAATGAGGTTTCTGCTGCCACCGCAATACTGCCTAAGTCAAATTCTGCCATATTAGCGATCGCTTTCGGTGGGGTTTACTTCTGAGCGGTTTTTGAGGCAATTTAATTGATGAGTACCTCAATCCACCCTTTAACTTGATGGTGCTTGCCTTCTACATTATAGAGTGAGGCACAATAAGAGCAGTCTACCTTTCGAGTGTAGCTCCTTCTAGTTTGGGACACGCAACGCTATGTCTACTATTACTTTTGGTCTATCCCCTGTTCTAGCCGAGTCTGGGATATCTTATGGTATTGGCGGCGATCGCGATCGCCCTCCAGCGAGGGAAAGATGGATCGAAGTGCTAGTTGATTTGCCCTTCGAGGTATCAGAAAACAACTCAGAAGAGCAAAAGGAAGATAAACTTTACACCTATCGACTCCCTCCAGATTTGGATGTGGAGCCGGGAGATATTTTAAGTGTACCCTTTGGCTATCAGCATTTGAGAGCGATCGCGATTCGTGACCTCTACGAACTCCCCTCTAATTTACCACCAAATCGGGTTAAAAATGTTGAAGATATAGTTAGCAAGGGATTTTTATCGCCTACTTATCGAGAATTGCTAAATCGAGTTGCTACTTATTATTGCACAGATTTGATTCATGTCATTCGCGCATCATTGCCCCCTGGATTGCTAAGGCGATCGCAGCGTCGCATCCGTTTACTTCCCGACGTTATACCCAGCGATGTCGAAATTTTCCTCAATCCACCCGCCCTTCAAGTTTTACAATTGCTGCAATCTTCCAAATCTGATGATTATTCTTACTCTTGGGATTATATCGATAAGCAAATTAAAGGAGCAAGCCGAGGAGTCAAAGATTTATTGCAAAGAAACTGGGCAATTAGTTATCTAGAACCCCCGAAAACGCCAAAACCGAAACTGAAACAAGCAGTAACCTTGATTGGCAATTATTTGTCAGTTGAATTGAGCGAACGGCAGCAAGAAGTATTGCAAATACTCTGGAATCAAGGCGGTGAAATGTGGCTAACTGATTTTCTCAATATTTGCAACACAACTCGCCAGACCCTCAAAAGATTAGAGCAAAATAGTTGTATCTTAATAGAAGAAAAAGAAAAATTACGATTAAATCAAGGCATAGAAAAAACCCCAGATGTACCTAAAGCTTTAACACCCTACCAAATAGAAGCATTAGCAGTCATTAATAATCTATCTGGCTTTAACCAAGTGCTGCTACACGGTGTCACAGGTTCCGGCAAAACTGAAGTTTATTTACAAGCGATTGCCCCCATTTTAGAAAGCGGTCAATCCGTCCTAGTTTTAGTCCCAGAAATCGGTTTAACACCCCAACTAACTGATAGATTCCGTGCCAGATTTGGCGACCAAGTTTGCGTTTATCACAGCGCTCTTTCCGAAGGCGAACGCTTCGATACTTGGCGTTATATGACCCAAGGAATCCCTCAAATTGTTATCGGTACTCGTTCAGCTATCTTTGCTCCCTTACCTCACCTTGGTCTAATTATTTTAGATGAAGAACACGACAGTAGTTTCAAACAAAACGAACGCGAACCCCTCTATCACGCTCGTACAGTTGCTAAATGGCGTGCCGAATTAGAAGATTGTCCCTTAATCTTAGGTTCCGCTACCCCTTCCCTAGAAACATGGGTAGAAACGCGGAGGCAAAAAAGTTCTATAAAAGACTATTTATCATCGCTTTCAAATCAAGAAAATCCCCAATTACCCATTACCAATTACCCATTACCAATTACCGATCGCCAATTACCAATTACCCATTACCTCTCACTCCCAGAGCGTATTTACTCCCGCCCCATGCCGCCAATTGAAATAGCCGATATGCGGCAAGAATTGCGGATTGGCAATCGGTCAATTTTTAGCTTGCCACTTCAAAATGCTTTGCAAGAATTGCAAGAAAATCAACAGCAAGGCATCCTATTTATTCATAGGAGAGGACACAGCACTTTTGTCTCCTGCCGCAGTTGTGGCTATGTAATGGAATGTCCTCATTGCGATGTTTCTCTATCTTATCATAACGTCCGCGAAGGGGCAGCACAAATATTGCGATGTCACTACTGTAACCATAGTGAAATACAACCTCGAAACTGTCCAGAATGTGGTTCTCCCTACTTCAAAAACTTTGGTAGTGGCACTCAGCGAGTCGAGCAAGAATTAACTAGATTATTTCCAGAATTGCGCGTTATTCGCTTTGACAGCGATACTACCAAAACTAAAGATGCTCACCGCATACTGTTAACAAAATTTGCCAATGGAGAAGCCGAAATTTTACTAGGTACTCAAATGCTTACTAAAGGATTAGATTTAGCTCAAGTCACCTTAGTAGGAGTTGTCTCTGCTGACGGATTGCTACATTTCTCAGATTATCGAGCCAATGAAAGAGCCTTTCAAATTCTAACTCAAGTGGCAGGACGTGCGGGACGAGGCGACGATCCCGGACGGGTAATTATCCAGACTTATACCCCCGAACATCCGGTAATTCAAGCAGTACGTCGTCACGAATCAGAGTCATTTTTAGAGGCAGAATTGCAAGAGCGATCGCAGTTAAATTATCCTCCTAGTGGACGGTTGATTTTATTGCGATTAAGTGGGTATAATGGAGCTGAAGTTGAGCAAACTGCTATTAACTTAGCCTTATTCCTGAGTTCGAGAGAGCAGGAAAATATCTATGAATTGTTAGGGCCTGCGCCTGCGCCGATTATGCGAGTAGCCAATCGTTATCGTTGGCATATTTTGCTCAAGTTGCCAGTGAATGCCTCAATAGAATTACCATTAGCGAGGTTGCGCGATCGCACTCCTCGTTCTGTGAGTTTAACAATTGATGTTGACCCTCTGAATTTAGGGTAATGGTTGCAGTCTGTTGGGATTGCTTTGTGGCGATCGCAGTTTTCTAGGAAGCATCCCATTTTTGACAGGACTTACGCTCAGGGCTCCAGAAACCGGGTTTTTGAGAGCATCTGTGGTGAAAATGAAGTATTTTTGTCAAAAAACCCGGTTTCTTTGGTTGGGTGTCAAAGTCATGTATTTGTAGGGTGAGCGATCGCCCCATTGGTGCCAACTTAAGGTCAAAACCTGACTCCGACAGGGGTTAAAACCCCTGTCTCAAAGATCAAGTCCTCTGAAAGAGGACTAAGAAAACTTTTAAATTTAGTTAGTCCTCTGAGCGAGGACTTAATTTATCAGCCGGGGACTTAAGTCTAAGAGCGGGCTTTCGGATGGCAGTTGACACCAATGCTTCCCCTCTCTCCCCCATCTCCCCCATCTCCCCCATCTCCCCCATCTCCCCCATCTCCCCCATCTCCCCCATCTCCCCCATCTCCCCCATCTCCCCATCTCCCCCATCTCCCCCTAGCCCCTAGCCCCTAGCCCCTAGCCCCTAGCCCCTAGCCCCTTCTTTCCCTAGCGGTTGCCGTATTACGGACTGGGTAAAGGCGTAGGCTGAACTGGAGCCGTTACAGGAGGTACAGCATTTGGTTCAAACTGGCCAATTTGGTATCTTGCGTCAATGCAGGTGGCCAATAACTGTTCTGTGGGAAACTTGAGCTCGCTACTCAAGCCAACTACACATTGAGAAAAGCGCTCTGGCAATAAGCTACGACGACAATGATCGAGGACTGAGACAACGGGGGCTCCTTGAGCTTTTGAGTTGATATCTACCACGCAAGTTGCAAGTTCCTTGGGACGACGCACCCGCCTACAGTTAAATAGTGCATCCATTGCCGCCACTTTGGTTTTGGTATTAATTTGAGAAACGCACATAGAGACATCTCTAGGATGGAGTGCGGCGGCACAAGCGGCGGCTGCTGCTTCCGGGACAACTCCGACGGCAACCATCTCTTGAGCGCAGATGCGGTAGGAATTTTTATTCCGATTCAAAAATCCCCAATTAATACTGAGCGCTTCGGCTGGTGACATTGGCAAAGCTGCACTCAATAAGCTGGCAGCCGCTAGCGTCGTTGCTCCCACACAGGCCCAGCGCGGGGCTTTTCGGGGTTCTATGCTAGTGAAGATTTTGCTCGAAAAGCTGGAAAGTTTAGAATATGGCATGGCAGATAGAGTTTATTGTTTGCAGAGGTAGATAAAATTCGGCTCACACCAAGATTATAGGAAATCGGTTGAAAACCCCGTGACTTTAATACGTAACGCCGCCCAACTCCAGTTGATTTTTCATAATCAGAATTGCTGTGATGGCAGAGAAGTTGGAACTGGTTAGGACTCTGGGGTGGACGATGGAAGTGGACAGACTTCCATAGCTTGAATCAAGCCGCGATCGAAGGTGAATCGATGACCTACGCGCTCATCGACAAGAACTGCTCCCGCCAAGTCACGCACGACCTGATGCACATCGACCAAAATGTGCCCGCTCTCCTCCGAGTAAAAGGAAACCGGCTCGACGTGCGGATCGATCTCGCTCCATTGCTCCGTCCAGTAAGCGCGAACTTCTTCAGGCCCACGAACAAAACCGCCTTTGAACGCTTTGGGCCAAGCCACGTCGGGAGTCATGAGGGCAAGGGCAGCGTCAATGTCTCGCGCGTTGAAGGCTGCGTAAGCTGCATGGAGTAGTTCGATTAGGAGTGCAGGTCGATCTGACATAAGTTGTATAGTGTAAGGGTTTCAAACTGAGAATTGCTGCTGGTATAGCAGTTGCCAAGGCAGTTAAGACATTCTAAATTTAAAACCCTGATTCTAAACCCTTCTTCCGTCTTCCCTAGCCCCTAGCCCCTAGCCCCTAGCCCCTCTTAAACCGCCTTGGCGGTTGCTATAAAAATAGATAGTTGAGTTTTGTGCAAAAATATTCTACAATAGAGAGTCTTTGCAAAATTTCATAAAGATATAGAGAGGAAGTTAAATGTCTCGATATCGAGGCCCTCGCCTCAGAATAGTCCGCCGCTTGGGAGATTTGCCAGGGCTGACTCGTAAGTCACCTAGACGGGCTTACCCTCCTGGCCAACACGGCCAAAACCGCAAAAAGCGCTCAGAGTATGCGGTACGTCTGGAAGAAAAGCAAAAGCTCCGTTTCAATTATGGGATTTCGGAGCGCCAACTTCTGCGCTACGTGCGGAAAGCACGTCGAGTAACTGGTTCTACGGGCCAAGTGCTGCTGCAAATGCTGGAAATGCGCTTGGATAATACAGTTTTCCGCATGGGTATGGCTCCGACTATTCCTGCTGCACGGCAACTGGTGAATCACGGCCATGTGACTGTTAACGATCGCACGGTGGACATCGCTAGTTTTCAGTGCAAGCCGGGAGATGTGGTTGCTGTCAAAAATACGGAGCGATCGCGCCTACTGGTAGAGGCTAATCTCAAGTATCCAGGTTTGGCTCACTTGCCTAGCCACCTTGAGTTTGACAAGCAAAAACTTGTTGGCAAGGTCAATGGTACTGTGGAACGCGAGTGGATCGCTCTCCAAGTTAATGAGCTGCTGGTGGTTGAATACTATTCTCGCCAAGCTTAACGATTTTGGATTTTGGATTTTGGATTTTCGATTGGGTTTGACTGGGAGTTGGAAGTTTTTCTATCCCGCTAGCAGTCTAAAAATCTAAAATCTAAAATCTAAAATTGCTTTACCCTCCAATTTGTGACATCGTTCTGGTATAAGCGCCCGTTGCGCCAGAGTTCCGCTCTTTGAAGTTGATCTCTGGCTTGAGGGCTAGTAATTCGCTAAGGCGATCGCGCAGTTCAAGAGTTGAAACACCTTCTCGTAGCGCTGTTTTCAGGTCAATTTGACCGCTTTCATTGAGCAAACATGGTCGAATCCAGCCGTCGGCGGAAAGCCGCATTCGGTTGCAGCGATCGCAAAAACATTCTGACATTTGACTGATGAATCCTAATGTCCCTTTCGCGCCGGGAATTTGAAATACATCAGCGGGCCCATTACCACAAACTTGCGATTCTGTCAAGCCCCAACGATCGCGAATTTGCTGCCGTAATTCGGCTGAGGGTATCCAACCGCGATCGCCAAATAACTGATTATTGCCGATGGGCATAAACTCAATAAACCGGACGTGCCAGTGGCGATCGATACTTAAAGCAGCTAAGTCGAGCACTTCACCATCATTCACCCCCGGCATTACTACCACATTCAATTTCAGCGGGTCAAATCCTACCTGATAGGCGGTTTGAATCCCTTCCCAAACTTGCAGCCAGCGGCTACGTCCCCGACTGCCAACAATTTTGTCAAAAGTCTCAGGTTCCAAGGAATCCAAGCTGATGTTAATCCGCCGCAAGCCAGCATCGTAAAGGGGTTGGGCTTTTTGGGAGAGTAAAAACCCATTGGTGGTCATCGAGAGGTCTTTAGTTTCCGGCTGACTGGCGATCGCCCTTACTAATTCCACCGCCCCTGGATGCAGCAGGGGTTCGCCCCCAGTTAAGCGAAAGCGGGTAAACCCTACGGGAATAAAAACCTCTCGCAGCAGAGTCAGCAATTCCTGGTGAGTCAGCAATTCTTGCTGCAAAATATAGTCAATCTCTGCGCTGTCAGGCATACAGTATTGACACCGAAAGTTGCAGCGATCGATCAGACTTATGCGGAGATAATCTACCTGGTTCATATCGTCGGCTTCATAATTCTTAAATTATGACCGATCTGTGAGTTTTAGTGGGGGCAAGAGCTCGCAGCTACAGAGTCGCGGGTAAAGCTGCTTGGTAACAAAAAATAATTTCTAGTTTAAGTTCAGGTTGATTGACAAAATTATCCTAGTTAGCTATCTTGAGGTTAGTGAACCTATATTATTTTGCAAAAAAACACCTGAAAATGCAATGTTGATAGAATTTAGAGTCGCTAACTACAGGTCAATAGGTGAAGAACAAGTGTTAAGCCTGGTTCCTGCCTCAAACCAAAAGGAGCATTCTGAAAATATAATTCAGAAAGGAAAGCATAAGGCTTTAAATGCTGTGGCTATATATGGTGCTAACGCTAGTGGAAAGTCTAACCTGTTGAAAGCAATGAGTATGCTAGGAAAATTAATTAATTTTTCTGCACGCTTCTCTTCGACAACAAAGTTACCATACGACCCTTTTTTACTCAGAGAAGATTGGATTAATAAACCTACTTTTTTGGAAATTGTTTTTTTAATTGCAGAAGATAGATACAGATATGGGGTAGCGTTTAACCAAAATGAAATAGTCTCAGAATGGTTATTTAGAAAATCTATAGGAAGGGAAGTCAACTTATTTCAAAGAAGTAAAGATATTATTGATGTTTCTTCTGGTTTCAAAGGTTCTTCAAAGACTATTGATGCTGCCATAGAAGCAACAAGAGACAACGCTTTATTCTTATCTACTTGCGATATGTTAAATATTGAAGAAGCAAAAAATATTCTTCATTGGTTCGAGAAATATATAATTATCGACGGATTAAAGACAGAGCATCAGGCAATTACAACTATTAGTCTCTGGGACGATCAAAAATATCGTCAAAAGATTCAGGAATATTTTACTAGCCTGAATTTTGGAATTGTTGATTTAGAAGTTGCAGACCAAGATTTTGATCCATTAGCATTGCCAGAACAAATACCAGATGAATTTAAGAATTTTTTGATTAATGAACTCACAGGATCAAAAAAATACACTTTCTCTTCAAAACACCGTGTTTATGACAGTCAATGCGAAGAAACTGGAAAATTCCAAACTTGGGAATTGAATAAAAATGAATCTCCAGGTACTCAAAAAGCCTTTCATTTAAGTGGCCCTGTATTATCAGTTTTAATGAATGGAGGCGTATTAATAATTGATGAAATTGAAGGGAAATTGCACCCGATAATGACGCTTCATACTATCAATATGTTTTTAAATAAGCAGACTAATCCTAATAATGCCCAATTGATTTTTGCTACCCATGATACTAATTTATTATCCTATGCTAATTTGAGAAGAGATCAGATATATTTCACCGAGAAAAATCACTGGGAATCAACGGAATTTTATTCTTTATCTGATTTTATATATAGGGGAAAAAAGAACACAATATCTAAGAAAGAAAGACCTGATACAGATAAAGAAAAAAGATATTTTGAAGGTAGATATGGCGCAATTCCAGTTTTAGGTAATTTTAATCCAGTTCAATTAAAAAGCAATGGCAAGGAAAGGCAAGTTAAAACCAAAGACAACTAGAGAAAAAATTGAACGTCCAAAAAGACTGAGGCGCTACGAATACTTTTTTTTAATTGTTTGTGAGGATGAAAAAACTGAGCCAGAATATTTTCAACAATTTGTCGCTCTGTTTCCTGATGACACATTGTATCTAAGACCGGTAGGTACAGGGTTATCACCGTTAGGTGTTGTCAATAAAGCTATTATTGAAAAAGCTAAATTACAAGAAGAATCTAAAAAAGAGTTTGGTAAAGATGATGCTGTTTGGGTTGTTTTTGATAAAGATGATGCCCACCAAAATGATACTACAAGACAGAATTTTGAGCGAGCATTTGAAATAGCAAAAACAAATAAATTTGAAATCGCATATAGCAATGAAGCTTTTGAGCTTTGGTTTTTACTACACCTAGAAGAAGTGCCTTCACATCCTCCTATTCCTAGATCGGATATTTACACTCGTCTAGAAAAACTTATAAGGAAAAATCCCAATGAGTCTAGTTTCGTATACGATCATGGTGATACAGAGATAGTCCTAAAAATTAACCAATTTGGTAATGAATCAAACGCAATTGAACGGGCTGAAATTCTTTTACAGGCACAAAACGGAGTTCCACCAATACAAGCTAATCCCAGTACAAAAGTCCATTTACTTGTAAAAGCCCTAAGAGAGTGGATTAAGTATTATAGCTCTTCTTAGGAAGATAAGCTTAAGTAAGTTATTGAAAAGTAAGTTTTTGAAACAAATCGGCAATTATTTATGATTCTCCTATTTTTTCTTGCACTCGCCGATATTTACCATCTAAACGTTCCTGTCGCTGACGGCGGTTATCAGCTTCTAACATTGCGAGAATTTCATCTAATTTTAAATTGACAATATCAAGCTGGTGACAAGCTTCTTTTATCCTAGCAACATTTCGCTGTCTTGTCTCTAAATCGGGTATTCTTGGCTGTTGATTCATGGCAGATTCCAACTCCTTTTAATTTCTTGAATACTAGCTTTTGAGCCATCGGCTGCTGCTTCTGTCTCTGCGATCGTCCGATACAAAAATTTTAGCATATCGGCTGTCGCTGCTGGTTGAGATTCTGCTACCTGTTGCAATATTCTGTGCAAACGGTTGTATGGAATTCTAAGGCGTTCCTTGATATTATCAATTGCTTCTAACTCAGGCATTGTTTCTTCTGTCTCGCCAAATTGCTGCAAGAGGGTATATTCTGCTGCTGTTGCTGTATCGAGAAGTGCGACTAATCGCTGTTGTAATCTGAAAATAGTGCTGATAGTTTCATCTGGTAATTTTGCCATGAAGCTTGAATTTGGAGGATGACAAATTATTAGTATATCGCATCAAGGCCCAGAAACCGGGTTTTTACGAAAATACTTCGTTTTTACCCGCAGATTCGGCAAAAAACCCGGTTTCTTTGGTTCAGCGAGTAAGTTCTGAGAATATTCATATTGAAGCTAATCACTTTATCTGATATTATCTTCTCTTAAGTAAGATATCAAAAAGCAAGTTTTTGAAACAAATCGGCAATAGGTAGAGTAAAATCAGGGACAATCTCTTCACCATCTAAAGAATTATTTGACTTGAGCAATCGATCTGGTTCCTCCGCGTTTCGATACACTAAAACATACTTTTGTCTAGGATGAATCACCCAAACTAAACGCGAACCATTATCGAAATAATCTACAATTTTTTGGTCAATTTCTTCCACCGTATTACTGGGAGAGAGAATTTCTACAGCTAGATCGGGCGCACCTTCTAGGAAACCATTGGACAAGATCCTGAGCGATTGGAAATCCGGCGATTGGAAATCGCGGCTACACAAACGAAGTCCGCCTTCGCGGACTAAATAAAATGGAATCTTCAACCCGCGCAGGCGGGTTTTGTCTGACAAGACGCGGTTTCAACCGCCGGATGATTTGCAATTGCCGAGTGAATTCTTGGAACCTACGGAGACAGGTTGAGAAATTAATTCCCACTCAGGAATCATTGATTGTTGACGATGGTGAATAGCTTGATTTCTAATATAGTTGGCTACACTGTCGATCGCATCGCGACTAACGGTAAACGCCCCGTAGCTGCCTTGCCATTTAAAAAAATCACCTGGTGTAAGTTTGTGAGTTACTACATGAGAAGAACTGCCCTTAATTTGCTTAATTATTTCAGATACTGCCAAAGTTGAGGGAAAACCTATTAGCAAGTGAACATGGTCTTCTATCCCACCAACTGCGATCGCAGTGCAGCCTAACTTGTTACATTCTGCAATAATAGCTGCATAGATGGCTTGCTGAATATCGGGAGTAATCAAAGGCAATCTATCCCAAGTTCCCCAAACATAATGGAGATACAACTGCGTGAAATTTTCTCTCATATTTATTACAAGATACTAAATTTCTCTTCAACCCGCGCAGGCGGGTTTTGTTTGTGTAGCCGCGATTTCAATCGCCGAGGTATTGATTTGCCTGCGATGATATCGCAACGATGATATCCTAATGATAATACCCCAGCGATCGTATCCCAATTTAGAAATCGGGCGATCGTAATTTCGGTGATTAGAAATCGGGCGATTGGAAATCGGGCGATTGGAAATCGGGCGATTGGAAATCGGGCGATCGTAATTTCGGCGATCGTAATTTCGGCGATTGGAAATCGCGGCTACACAAACAAAGTCCGCCTTCGCGGACTAGGATCGTAATCGGTACGTAGTTTTAAATCCAACCGTGACAAATATTAAACCTCGATCGGGATATACACTACCAGTTTTTGCCTGTGCTGCTGCACTGGCTGCGCTGCGCTATTTGCATAAAGATATTTCATCCGTCGATACCGTATCAGTAGATTTAATTGAACCTGCGATCGCAGCAGAAATTCCCGTAGAGCAGGTAGCATTTCTCAAACCAGGCACGGCTTTGGCTGTCACTCGCTCCGATCCGGGAGATAATCTCGATCTCACTCGCAATACTCCCGTTTGGGCGATGGTGGAATTGGCAACTGGGGAAGAGGAGATAATTATTGTGGGCGGTGAGGGGATAGGTTATCGCCAAGAAGGGGGAGAGGCGGCGATTTACAGCTATGCTCGGCAATTATTGCAGGAAAATTTAAGGCGATCGCTACAACCCGGAGAAAAAATTACTGTTACTATTATTCTCCCCGAAGGTCGCCAATTGGCTGCACGTACCTCTAACGAAGCTTTCGGCGTTGTGGAAGGACTTTCTCTGCTCGGTACTACGGGCATTTCTCAACCGCTGAGTGCTCCTGGTCAATTAGATGATTTTCGCTCAGAATTGCAGAAAAAAGCCGATCTCTTTGATTCTTTAGTCTTCTGTATTGGCGAAAACGGCTTAGACTTAGCGACTCAATTAGGTGTTAACCCAGAAAGATTAGTAAAAACGGCTAACTGGTTGGGCCCAATGCTTGTAGAGGCTGGAGTGCAAGGCTTAAAGTCAGTTTTGCTATTTGGTTATCACGGTAAATTGATGAAATTGGCGGGGGGAATTTTTCACACTCACCATCATCTTGCTGATGGGCGGCGAGAAATACTTACGGCTTATTGTGTAAATTCGGGACTACCGGCTGCGGTTTGTACAGAAATTTTTGCTTGCGTTACAGCGGAAGATGGACTGCAAAAATTGCGAACTTTGGATGAGAATACGGGCAGTAATTGGGTAGAGCGGGTTTACGGTGCGATCGCCTCTCAAATTGACCAAAGATCCTCAGACTATATCTTCACTCACTGCCAGCGTCATCTTACCATTGGTTCGGTACTTTTCGGTCGCGATCGCAAAATCATCCTCAAAAGTGAAATGGGCGATACACTTTTGTCTCAAATTTGTTAATCTAATGTAAATATCTCATAAAAGTTAACAGTTAACCATTAACCGTTAACCGTTAACCGTTAACCGTTAACCGTTAACCGTTAACTATTAACTATCACCATCTACCAATTAAACACTAACCGTGACTTCCCAAATACAAACTGAAGCGCCCGCAGACAACCCTGAAATCGGGCAAGTCAATCGCCAAATGCTAGTAATTCTAGACTTTGGTTCGCAATATTCAGAGCTAATTGCTCGTCGCATCCGCGAAACTCAAGTTTATTCAGAAGTAATATCTTACCGCACTACAGCAGAGCAGTTAGCTACTCTCAATCCTAAAGGAATTATCCTTTCTGGTGGCCCTAGTTCTGTTTATGACGAAGGGGCTCCCCACTGCGATCCAGAAATCTGGAATTTGGGCATCCCAGTTTTAGGTGTTTGCTACGGAATGCAGTTAATGGTAAAGCAATTAGGTGGGAAAGTTGAACGGGCCAAACGAGCAGAATATGGCAAGGCTTCGCTATCAATTAACGATCCTACAGACTTGCTGACTAATGTGGAAGATGGCGCAACAATGTGGATGAGTCACGGCGATAGTTGCGTTGAATTACCCGCAGGGTTTGAAGTGCTCGCTCATACGGATAATACTCCTAGTGCTGCGATCGCGAATTACGATAAAAAGCTTTATGGCGTTCAGTTTCACCCAGAAGTAGTTCACTCCATTGGCGGTTTAGCTTTAATTCGCAATTTTGTCTACCATATTTGCGACTGCGAACCGACTTGGACAACAGAAGCTTTTGTCGAGGAATCAATTCGCGAAATCCGTGCCAGAGTTGGAGACAAACGGGTTTTGCTGGCTTTATCTGGCGGCGTGGATTCTTCCACTTTAGCCTTCTTGCTGCATAAAGCGATCGGCGCTCAATTGACTTGTATGTTTATCGATCAGGGTTTCATGCGAAAGTATGAGCCAGAAAGGTTAGTAAAGTTATTTCACGAACAGTTCCACATCGACGTGCAGTATGTAAATGCGCGCGATCGCTTCCTTGCTAAAATTGCAGGTGTTACCGATCCAGAAGTGAAACGCAAGCACATCGGCCACGAATTTATCCAAGTATTTGAAGAAGAATCTAAGCGTCTGGGCCCCTTCGATTATCTCGCTCAAGGTACTCTTTATCCAGATGTAATTGAATCTGCTGATACTAACGTAGATCCAAAAACAGGAGAGCGAGTTGCTGTTAAGATTAAGAGCCATCATAACGTCGGTGGTTTACCTAAAGATTTGCGGTTTAAGCTAATTGAACCTTTGCGAAAACTATTCAAAGATGAAGTCCGAAAACTCGGTCGTTCGATTGGATTACCAGAAGAAATTGTCAATCGCCATCCTTTCCCCGGCCCTGGTTTAGCAATTCGCATTTTAGGAGAAGTGACAGCAGAACGTTTAAATATTTTGCGAGATGCTGATTTCATCGTCCGCCAGGAGATTAATCGCCAGGGAATGTATAGCGAACTTTGGCAAGCTTTTGCGGTTTTATTACCAGTCCGCAGTGTTGGCGTTATGGGGGATCAACGCACTTATGCTTACCCAATTGTTTTGCGTTTAGTGAAGAGTGAAGATGGGATGACTGCTGATTGGGCACGAGTACCTTACGATTTTCTGGAAACTGTCTCAAATCGAATTGTTAATGAGGTTAAAGGAGTTAACCGCGTGGTTTATGATATTACTTCTAAGCCGCCTGGAACTATTGAATGGGAGTAATTGTTAGTTGTTAGTTGTTAGTTGTTAGTTGTTAGTTGTTAGTTGTTGGTTGTTGGTTGTTAGTTGTTAGTTGTTAGTTGTTGGTTGTTAGTTGTTAGTTGTTAGTTGTTGGTTGTTAGTTGTTAGTTGTTAGTTGTTGGTTGTTAGTTGTTAGTTGTTGGTTGTTAGTTGTTGGTTATTAGTTGTTGGTTATTAGTTGTTAGTTGTTGGTTGTTATATCAATTCTGGCACAGCCGGAATTGATATACTGGCTGACAGAATGTCAAAAGGGTTAAAATATAGGTAAAGGAGCGGTAAAAGTAATAATGAAACGGGAAGATGTATTAGCAATTTTAGCCGCCCACAAGGATAACTTAAAAGGTTTGGGGGTAAAGTCTTTAGATTTGTTTGGTTCAGTGGCGCGGGATGAAGCGCGACCCGATAGTGATGTAGACTTTTTAGTGGAGTTTACTCAACCAGGCGGGCTATTTCAACTATTTAGGGTACAGCACTATTTAGAAGATATATTGGGATGCGCCATTGACTTAGGAACAGAGGATGCTTTGAGGGAACATTTGCGGGAACCTATTCTCAAGGAGGCGATCCGTGCCCTCTAGAGAATGGCCTTTACGAATTCAGGATATTTTGGATGCGATCGCTCGTATTCAAGGAGTTATTACTGGAATAAATTTTACGGAATTTGAGAGCATAGAAGAACTGATTTTGCAAGGGATTCTTTACAACTTTATCATTATTGGTGAAGCTTCTGTTAATGTCAATGATGAAATTAAGTCTCGTTATCCGCAGATTCCTTGGCGTTTAATGGGTGACATGAGAAATGTGATGGCTCACGAGTATTTTCAAGTCAATTTAGATCGGCTTTGGAGAACTATCTCTGAGGATCTACCTCCTCTAGTACCGTTATTAGAGGAATTATTGGCACAGGAAATGAGGGGAGATTAGTATTTTTTTGGATGAGTTTAGTAGGAAATCGCGCAGTCTAATCAAGTAGTAATTACAGGATTCTCTCAATTGGATTCAATTCTGGTCAAGCAAAGCATTGTCACGAGTCTTTTGAGAAGAATTTGACGGAGTTGCAAAAAACACAAGGTTGGATTGCTAGATTGCGGACTGTTAATTCTTGGGATGAAGTGCCGGTTAATTCTTTGAAGTTGGATTGAATTTAAGGTAAATATAGCTGGCTATTTGATGCTAATTGAACGGACGATCTGGTATTGTCCGTGCTTTGTGGTTTTTTGTGGCTGTGGCATAATATATTTATAGTCAGGATGGATGATGGCGAGATGAGTACACAAAAGGAAGAAGAAGCTTATAGGTTATTGATTCAAGGGATTAACCTTTATCGAAAAAGCCGGTTTCGAGAGGCCTTGGCATCTTGGGAACAGGCATTAACAATTTATCGAGAAATCGGATATCGCCAGGGAGAGGCGGCTTCCCTCGGAAATCTGGGAATTGCCTATCAATCATTAGGGCAATTCCAGTTAGCTATAGACTACCACCAGCAGTTATTAGTGATTGTCAGAGAAATCGGATATCGCCAGGGAGAGGCAGCTTCCCTCGGAAATCTGGGAATTGCCTACCAATCATTAGGGCAATTCCATAATGCCATAGACTACCACCAGCAAAATTTAGCAATTGCCAGAGAAATAGAATATCGTCGAGGAGAGGCAATTTCCCTGAGAAATCAGGGACTTGCCTACCAATCATTAGGGCAATTCCAGTTAGCTATAGACTACTATCAGCAGTCTTTAGCCATTAATAGGGAAATCGGATATCGTCAGGAAGAGACCGCTTCCCTGGGAAATCTGGGAAATGCCTACCATTCATTAGGGCAATACCAGTTAGCTATAGACTACCACCAGCAGTCTTTAGCCATTGCCAGGGAAATCGGATATTGCCAGGGAGAGACCGCTTCCCTGGGAAATCTGGGAAATGCCTACCATTCATTAGGGCAATACCAGTTAGCTATAGACTACCACCAGCAGTCTTTAGCCATTGTGAAGGAAATCGGAGATCGCCAGGGAGAGACAACTTCCCTGGGAAATCTGGGAAATGCCTACCAATCATTAGGGCAATTCCAGAAAGCGATTGACTACCAGCAGCAGTCTTTAGCCATTAAGAAGGAAATCGGAGATCGCCAAGGAGAGGCAAATTCTTTGGGAAATCAGGGACTTGCCTACCAATCATTAGGGCAATACCAGTTAGCTATAGACTACCACCAGCATTCTTTAGCCATTAAGAGGGAAATCGGAGATCGCCAGGGAGAGGCAATTTCTCTGGGAAATCTGGGAATTGCCTATAAATCATTAGGGCAATACCAGTTAGCTATAGACTACCACCAGCATTCTTTAGCCATTGCCAGGGAAATAGGAGATCGCGAGGGAGAGGCAACTTCCCTGAATAATCTCGGCGTAACTCTGCAAAGAATCAATCAATTCCCAGAAGCCGAAGAAATCCTACGACAAGCTATCATAACTTGGGAAGAATTACGAACCAATTTAAGAGATGATAGTGATATAGTCTCAATTTTTGAAACCCAGCGATCTTCCTATCGGCTAATGCAAGAAGTGTTAGTTGCCCAAGATAAACTTACCGAAGCTTTAGAATTTTCCGAAAGGGGGCGCACTCGTGCTTTTATCGAGTTACTGAGACGGCAAACCTCAGAACCAGAAAAGGGAGAAAAAGCTGAGGAAATTACAGATTATCTAACAATTTCTGATATCCAGCAAGTTGCCCAAAATCAAAACGCCACCCTCGTTGAATATTCAATAGTTACTGAAGGCATTTATATCTGGGTAATTCAGCCCACAGGAAACATTGAATTTCGCCGCGCCAACTTAACCCCCTTAGAATCTCGCCAGAAATCTCTCAACGATCTCCAAGAAATCATCCTCAAAGCGCGGGTTTCCATTGGTGTCGATGAAAAAGACAGCAATCAAAACAGAATTGAAATAGAAACCGACGACAAAAGAGACACACAATCCAACTTTCCCCTATTGCAATTACTCCATGAAATCCTGATCGCACCCATAGCCGACTTGTTACCCAGAGATCCCGAATCCCCCGTGATTTTCATCCCCCATTATGCCCTATTTTTAGTACCCTTTGCCGCCTTACAAAACCCCCAAGGACGCTATTTCATCGAAGATTATACACCCCTAATCGCCCCATCCATCGAAGTCTTAAAACACACCCACGCGCAAGATCGGCAAAGGCGAGAAACCCGGCAAAAAGCCCTAGTAGTAGCTGAACCAACCTTACACCAAAACTTCCAAGCAGATCCTTATAAACTGCGTCCCTATCCATTTATGGAAGCAGCAGCCGAAAGCATCGCCACCATCTTAGAAACCACCGCCATCACGGGAGACAAAGCCACCAAAGTTGCCGTCATCAACGGAATGCTAGAAACGCGCATCGTCCACATTTTCGCCCACGGACTTTTAGACGAATATAAACCCGATGAAATTGCTAAAGGGCGGATTCCCGGCACAATTGTTTTAGCCCCTGCCGATGGTGATGATGGGGCGTTAAATGCCGCTGAAATTATTGATAAAGAACTCAATTGTGAGATAGTAGTATTGAGTGCCTGTAGCACCGGCAAAGGCACAATTACCGGCGATGGAATTATTGGGTTATCGCGCTGTTTTATTCTCGCAGGAGTTCCCAGTTTAATCGTTTCCCTGTGGAATATTGGCGCACCGGCCGCTAAGGTTTTGATGACTCAATTTTATCAGAATTTAGCTAATGGGGAAAATCGCGGGGCGGCCTTGCGCCATGCTATGTTGGGGACGAAAAAAAATGATGAATATTCCAGTCCTTCCGATTGGGCGGGCTTTACCCTGATTGGCGAAACCTCAAGTTTAAAATTAGAAATTATCACCATAGAGGAGATTTTTAACATTATGTCAATTCCTGAAAATGCGACACCAGAAGAAGTTATTGAAGGATTTTATAAAGCTTTAGAAACCAATCATCCTCGCTTGTTTGCAGAACACAAAGACGCACTTACTGAATTATATTCTCGTCCCGGTGAAACAGCAGAAGAACTTGCCGAAAGGTTTAAATTATGGTGTAAATCTCGTCCTAAAATAGAGGAGGCTGTTGCTAATAAAATCTGTACGGCGGCGGCTAGAGGAACCAGTAGCAATCCTTCAGATCAAGTTGTGAGAGAATCAGATGAAAGGTTAAAAGAAAATCAGGAAAGGTCGAGTTTACCTCCGAAATCACCAGCGGATACTAACCCAAATCAGTAGGGACTTAGGCCTTACCCAAGGCGTGTCAACTTAAACTGAAACCCGCCAGGGGTTAAAACCCCTGTCTAATAGTTTAAGTCCTCTGAAGAGGACTAATTAATTTAAAATTCTTCTTAGTCCTCTTCAGAGGACTTGATCTTTGAGACAGGGGTTTTAACCCCTGTCGGACTATCGGAAAAATAATGACTCAAGAACTACAACTTAAAAATCCTAGCATTACCCTCTACACTTTTCAATTACGCAATGATGCGGACAAAGAAGCGGGAAAATTAGCAGATAATGCCTTGAATTTGTGGACAAACTTGGACGAAGTTGTGGGAAAATTTGGGGTTGACGATCTTAAATCTTTTATCCCTTTATTGATAAATCCCGAAGAGGAAAATCCTTCTTTTCAAAGATTGCTTAAAGAAGAAACCATTAAATTTAATAAAAAAGATAATGGCTTAGAATTAACCATTTATCCAGTTCGGTTTCACGATACCTATAGCGCAGATTTAACTGTTTTTTATCCTAACCAAATTTTGCCAGTTAGTGAATTAGGAAAACTCAATATTGAAGGATGTCTTTTACCCGAATTTATTCGGCCTTCTACTGGGCAAACGTTATTATTTTACGCGGAAACAATAGACGATATTTCTTGTAATAAAGAACTAGCTAAACAATGCTTTCAATATTTACTACAAAATCAAATTCAACCTCAACCCGAACAGATTAAAAAGGGAGTTTTGTTTGGTAGTCCCATTTACGAGTATGATAACGGAGAACTTGACCCTACAAAAAGACATCATATTTTAGTATGGCTTAACTGTAATCCTAAGACTGTCGAAGCTCTTACTACAGATTTTAATCCTTATTTTCATCGCTTACTATTATACCGTCACAAGATTTTATTTTCTTATTACCGTTCTCGATCTTGGTATCAACACGGCAAAGCAATTGCTGCTAAACTTGATGCAAAACAAAGCGAATTTAAGGCAATTGATAATCAAAATGATGCAGTTGCAAGGCTGGAAGCATTAAAGAAATTACTTGCAGAAGTTAGAATATTAGGGTTTGACTATAGCCGATGTTTGCGGGATATTAGCGAATGTATCAATACTATCACTACTAACACGGAAAACTATGTTCAAATTTTAGCAACTATTCAAGATTTACAATTTCAATCGGATAAGTTACAGTTTTTAGATAAATTCGCTGAGGTAAGTAAAAATAAATATCAGGAACAAATCAAGGTAGACTTAAATTACTTGATTGCTAGTCAGAATTTATTTCAAGAAATGATTGCTAATATCCGAGGAATGGTAGAGATTGAACAAATAGAAGCGGACAGAAAAAGCAGTGAACAAGATACTATTAGCAGTCGCAACTTAAATATTACCATTGGAGTTGTTGGCGGAGGAATGGCAGCCGCCGGTATTGTTGCTACCAGCTATGGGTTGATAAAACCTGAACTACCTTTGTTAATGCCTTGGGATAAAAATGCTGGCAGTATACATCCTTTTACACAATCAGTTTTTTGGAGTTTATTAATTGGTTTTATCCCAGTTTTGGTATGGGCGTTGATATGGTTAAAAAATTCTCGCAAAGATAAATAATTCCGGTAGGGGCGGGTTCGCCAAAATATTGTAATAAAAACGATAAATCTATAAAACCCGCCCCGGATTAATCGTGGGGTGGGGGCGGGTTTTTGAGTCTTTACGCTACGCTTTTAGCTATTGGCGAACCCGCCCCTACAGGTCTTTGAAAATGATATAATATGTGAAATTAATTAAACATAAATCCGGTAGGGGCGGGTTCGCCAAAATATTGTAATAAAAACGATAAATTCACAAAACCCGCCCCGGATTAATCGTGGGGTGGGGGCGGGTTTTTTAGTCTTTCCGCTACGCTTTTAGCTATTGGCGAACCCGCCCCTACAGGTCTTTAAAAATGATATAATACGTGAAATTAATTAAACATAAATCCACAACACACCATATCAAAACTCACTCAGGAAACTTCCCCTCTCTAACTTCCATTGCATAATTCTGCACGGCCTCAGTAATAGTTTCCCGCAAATTAGTATAGGCCTTCGCAAACGGAGGCAACCGCACAGAAAGCCCCAACAAATCATTAATTACCAAAACTTGACCGTCACAATCAGGCCCCGCCCCAATGCCAATAGTAGGAATTACTAACTTTTGACTAATTTGAGCCGCTAAATCCGCCGGAATATGCTCTAATACGATCGCAAAAGCCCCCGCGTCTTGAAGCGCGATCGCTTCCCCTAAAATTCTCTCACTCGCCTCAGCCGTTTTCCCCTGTTTCCGATAACCCAGTTGGTGTACCGACTGCGGAGTTAAACCAACGTGGCCCATAACGGGTATTCCTGCTAATGTTAGCTGAGAAACTGTTTGCGCGATCGCCGGGTTTCCCCCCTCTAACTTTATCGCTTGCGCCCCCGTTTCTTTCAACACCCTCCCCGCTGAGTGCATCGCTTGTTGCGGACTTTCTTGATAACTTAAAAAAGGCAAATCCACCACAACTAACGCTTCCTTAACTCCGCGACGAACCGCTTTCGCGTGATGGATCATTTCATCGAGAGTTACTGGCAGAGTTGTTTCATAGCCTAATGCTACCATTGCCAGAGAATCGCCTACTAAAATAATATCAACACCTGCTCGATCTAAGAGTTCAGCAATAGCGAAATCGTAGGCCGTCAAAACTACAATTTGACGACCTTGCTGTTTAGATTGAATTAATTGGTTAATAGTGACTGGCATTAACTTACTAAATAGGGGCTAGGGGCTAGGGGCTAGGGGCTAGGGGAAGAAGAAGAAGAAGAAGGGGAAGAAGGGAATAGAATCAAGGGTGGAAGTAATGAGCAAGTGTCCTAACCGACGAAAGCGATTGCTATAATAGGGAGTTGTTGGCATAAATTTACACTCTGATATAGCTTTGTTTTCCCTCTGCGGGCAATATCCTCAGCACTTGATTTTTCAAGTCTGGTTCTAAGCCTAAATCTTCTAAGGGAATTTGACCGAGTAAAGGTTCTTGACCTGCGGGAAGTTCCACACAATTATATAACCCTTGTCGCCCTGCGACGGAAAGAGTGATATCCTTAAAAACGCGAAACATCCTGTTGCCAATTACTGTCTCCCCTTGAATTTCTCCAGTCATAGGCAAACCCAAATCACTAATAATATCTGCTGGCAAACACAGTCTAGTCGCTCCTGTATCCACTAAAACGTTATCGAGAGTAATAGAGCGGATTTGCTCTAGAGCAATAAACCCTCTTTCTGCTAAAATCTCGTCTATATGGTTAGTAACGGTGATGGTGGTTGTAACTCTGCCCATTTTTATTTCCTAGTTTTTATGGGGATACGATCTTATCTATAGCATTTTTTAATTGAGTATGTGCTGCTCTTAATTAACAGTTAACAGTTAACAGTTAACAATTAACAATTAACAATTAACAATCTAGCGCCATCCCAACCACCGCAATAAAGGAACAATTAAATAATGACTCGCGCCCAAACACAATCCGATCGCACTTCCCATTAAGCCAAAAAAGGCTATGCTTCCCCAAAATTGTAACCAATTGGGTTGAGAATGAGCCAGTAAAAGGAAGCGCAAGAAACTATCAGGGAAAAAATTAAAGGTTTTGAAGCTAGCAAACACAGCAAAAGGTGCGATCGCGGCCACGAAAGTGTGTACCCCATGATGGCTACGCAAACCCATTCCCAAGGTCAGAGATGCGATCGCCATCGCCCCTACTAACATCATCTCATCTATCCCACTCGCCCAACACAACCCCCCCAATCCATAGCCCAGCATTCCCGTCAAACCGGCCATCCAATACCGGCGACGCTGGCGAAATCCTCCCGCATCCGTCAAACCGAAAGCAGTTCCCAAACCAGCACATCCAAACAGCAACACCTCTACCCCGACATTGAAGGTAAGATCGGGTACGAGCTCGTGCAATCCCTGATTAAGCAAACTCGCCAACTGTGGGCCAAAAGGCGACCAATAAGCCAAAATCAAGCCACCGATCGCCCCTACACTTCCACCCAGTCCGCCCAGTACCATTTCCCAAGCAGTATCTAGAGAGGCTACCACTGTCTGCGCGATCGCGCTGAACAGTAAAACAGTTAAACTTCCAATCCCTTCAGCTACCGTCCCCAACACTTCCCAGGAAAAATTGAGCACGCCTTGACCTACAGCAACGATCGAAGTCTGCGAATTCTGGCTTAAAGAAATTTTAGCGAGGCGATCGCGAATTTGATCCGCATTTACCGGACGTTCCCGCGCCTGCGATCGCACCATATCATCCAATAAATTAGCCAAACTCTGACTATGAGGCGCAATATGTCGCCATCGCAACTCGCCAGTTAAAGGATCTTCAAGATCCGCCGGATATTTACCAGTTAATAAGTTAATGCAAGTCCGGCCCAAAGCATAGAAATCCGCAGCAGGCCCAACCGCACCCCCGACAATTTGTTCTGGAGGACTGTAACCTGGAGAAATTAGTCGCGTCGAACTCAAACTCCCTTTATTAACTGCATCCACCCCTACCTGTTTCGCCCCCCCAAAATCAATCATCACCAATTGCCCAGTTTCCTCCCTGAGCATTAAATTAGAAGGCTTAATGTCTCGGTGAATAATATTGCGATCGTGCAACTCCTGCAAAATCTCCACTGCTTGAGTTAGCCAACTAAATACCCACGCCTCTGGACACCCTTGAGGGCGATCGTCGAGAATATCCTGTAAAGTTTTGCCGTGAATTTTTTCCATCAACAGACAAGGGAGGCGGCGTTGCGAGTAATTCCCTTGATTTGAGACAATTCGGAGTTCTAAGTGAAAATAACAGTCAGGCTCGATTCTGGGTATCCCTGGATGGCGTAAACTCGCTAACATCCACGCTTCTTGCTCGAACAATTCTAAAGCTTTGGGGGAATTTTCGAGCAGGACTTTGAGTACTCGTTCTGTCTGACTCTGCAAGTCCCAGACAGTGTAAATCGCTGCAAAACCCCCAATTCCGAGGCGTTGTAAAGGAATATAGCGATTTAGCAGCCGCAGGGGAGCTCCGCAACTCTGACAAAAATTATTACCCCAAGTCTGAGGATAAGGCCTTGGGCAATCGGGGTTAATGCAGTGGGCGGTGGTAAGAATAGGCTGAGGCACAACCAATTTGGTAGGGTCTGAATATCCTTATTATGTGTCAAAGAGGTGAGATCGTTGATTTAATCTGTTCCCACCGTTTAATGTGATTGGCGAACCCGTCCTTACAGGCTTTCTCGTTTTCTCGTTCCCAGTTAGAGCCTGGGAATGCGTAGCTGAAGGCTCGGCTTTCAAATAATATCACAATTAGGAAAACAAATCATGTCTCAAAATACTAACAAAAGAACAAGTCCACCGCCCATTGTTTTTATTATTCTCTTTTGCTTAATTGGGTTTGGTGCATACAAGTTTCTTCCTAGTTTATTCAAGGGGAAAAGTTCACAGCCATCGGGAGCGATCGCCAATCGTGCAAGTTTAGGAAATCAGATATTACTAACATCGCAAACCACAGCCGAAAAGCAAGCAGGTATTACAGCTTTTGCTAAAGGAGATTACCAAGAAGCTGTCCAAAAATTTCAGGCGGCGCTGCAACAAAATCGTAATGACCCGGAAACTGTTATCTATTTGAATAATGCCAGAGCTAGCAATGGTTCTTCCTTAAAAATTGCTGTCAGCGTTCCCATTGGTAGCAATCCGAATGTTGCCCAAGAAATCCTCCGAGGTGTGGCCCAAGCTCAGGATCAAATCAATACTAGCGGTGGCATCAATGGCGCACAACTGCAAGTAGAGATTGTCAATGATGACAACAATTCAGAGGTGGTCAAAGAAGTTGCAAAATCATTAACACAGGATGCAAAGATACTAGCAGTAATTGGACACAATGCTAGCAGTGCTTCTCTCGAAGCTGCTCCGATCTATCAGCAAGAACAACTGGTAATGGTGACACCTACTAGCCAAGCAAATAATCTCTCAGGATTTGGCAGCTACATTTTTCGGACAGTACCCAATATTAGTTTAATGGCTACTCGTTTAGCCACTTATGTAGTGAAAACAGGCAAAATTAATATTGCCATTTGTTCTGACTCGCAAGCACCGGATAGCATCTCATTTAAAGATGAGTTTGTGGCAGCTCTTAGTGCTGCTGGAGGTAGATTTGTTCCTACTGTTTGCGATTTTTCCACACCTTCTTTTAATCCCAACAATGCCTTTGCTGATGCTGTTAGCAAAGGAGCGCAAGGATTGATGGTATTACCCCACGTCGATCGCATCGATCGCGCTATGTCTCTGGTTCAGATAAATCGAGGCAAATTGTCACTATACGCCAATACTACACTCTATACTAATCAAACTTTAAAAGAAGGTCAAAAGGACGTTGAGGGGCTGGTTCTGCCTGTTCCCTGGCATCCTGAAACTAATCCGGGTAGCCCTTTCCCAGACAATGCCCGCCAGCGGTGGGGCGGAATCGTAAATTGGCGCACGGCAACCAGTTTTGACGCAACTCAAGCGATCGTCGCGGGTTTGCGCCAAAGTAATACCCGGCAAGGGTTGCAACAAGCACTCCGAAATCCCAGTTTCTCGACAGCAGGGGCAAGCGAGGAAGTAAAGTTTTTACCAACGGGCGATCGCACTGGTAAGCCGATTTTAGTGCAAGTTAAACGCGCAGGAAATACTGGCTACAAATTTGTCCCTCTGCCGTAAGTTGACCAAGTGCGATCGCACTCATCAGGAGGTTAAACTAGATTTATAATGGGAAAAATTTGGTGTTATTCCAGGTCGCTCGTTATCCTATTATAAATCTTGTCAAAAGGAATTTACTCCCGCTTAATTAACAGCATCAAGCTGCTGGTTTTCCCAAGGCACAGATTGCGATCGCCCTCCACTCCCACCACATCCCCACAGTCCGCTCGGCTTACATCTCTATCACTTATTCGCCCAATAATATTTTAAGAATTGTTAAATAATGTTTTCAAATGTTGCAAAAACATAAAGTAAACTTATGTAAATTAAAATAATATTAAAATTACACAGTATCGCTTTCTTGATATAGTTTTTATCAGTCTGCCATTAGACAAAAAATTTAAGCGAATCGAGGGACGCGACATTATGTCTTATTCTCAAACCCAAACTCAATCTAAGGCTGGGTATAAAGCCGGAGTTCAAGACTATAAACTGACGTATTACACGCCGGACTATACGCCAAAAGATACAGATATTCTGGCTGCATTCCGCGTCACGCCCCAGCCAGGAGTTCCCCCAGAAGAAGCTGGAGCCGCTGTGGCCGCCGAATCTTCCACTGGTACTTGGACAACAGTTTGGACTGACCTTTTGACCGACCTCGACCGCTACAAAGGTCGCTGTTATGACATCGAGCCAGTTCCCGGTGAAGACAACCAATACATCTGCTTTATTGCCTATCCTCTGGATTTGTTTGAAGAAGGTTCCGTCACCAACTTGCTGACCTCATTGGTTGGTAATGTTTTCGGTTTCAAAGCCTTACGTGCTCTGCGTTTGGAAGATTTAAGAATTCCCATCGCTTACCTGAAAACCTTCCAAGGGCCACCTCACGGTATCACCGTTGAGCGTGACAAATTGAACAAGTACGGTCGTCCTTTGCTGGGCTGTACCATCAAACCTAAATTAGGTCTATCTGCGAAGAACTACGGCCGCGCCGTGTATGAGTGTCTGCGTGGCGGTTTGGACTTCACCAAAGACGACGAAAACATCAACTCCCAGCCCTTCATGCGTTGGCGCGATCGCTTCTTGTTCGTTCAAGATGCCATTGAAAAAGCCCAAGCAGAAACCGGCGAAGTCAAAGGTCACTACCTGAACGTCACCGCCCCCACCTGCGAAGAAATGATGGAACGGGCTGAGTTCGCCAAAGAACTCAAAACCCCGATCATCATGCACGACTACCTGACCGGTGGTTTCACAGCTAACACCACCTTGGCCAAATGGTGTCGTCGCAACGGTATCTTGTTGCACATCCACCGCGCCATGCACGCCGTGATCGACCGTCAAAAGAATCACGGTATCCACTTCCGCGTCTTAGCCAAGTGCTTGCGGATGTCCGGCGGCGACCACCTGCACTCCGGTACAGTTGTGGGCAAACTGGAAGGCGAAAAAGGCATCACCATGGGCTTCGTAGACTTAATGCGCGAAGACCACATCGAACAAGACCGCGCTCGTGGTATTTACTTCACCCAAGATTGGGCTTCCATGCCTGGAGTAATGCCCGTTGCTTCCGGTGGTATCCACATTTGGCATATGCCCGCATTGGTGGAAATCTTCGGCGACGACTCTTGCTTACAGTTCGGCGGCGGTACCTTGGGCCACCCTTGGGGTAATGCTCCCGGTGCAACTGCTAACCGCGTCGCTTTGGAAGCTTGTATTCAAGCTCGTAACGAAGGCCGCAACCTCATGCGCGAAGGTGGCGACATCATCCGCGAAGCTTGCAAATGGAGCCCTGAATTGGCTGTTGCTTGCGAACTGTGGAAAGAAATCAAGTTCGAGTTTGAAGCAATGGATACCGTCTGATCGAAAGAGTTGAGTATTGAGTGTTAAGTATTGAGTTTTGAGTTAAAAGGTTGTTAATTCAAAACTCAAAACTCAAAACTCAAAACTTTTAAGGGCTGGGTCAAACATGGATATCAAACAAGTTGCGAAAGATACCGCTAAGGTATTGGCAAGCTACCTGACCTATCAAGCTGTGCGGATTGTGATAGCTCAATTAAGCGAAACTAATCCGCCTGTGGCAATTTGGTTGAGCAATGCTTCTTCAACGGGTAAAATCCAAGACGGGGAAGTTTATCTGCAAGAACTACTTCGGGAAAACCAAGAGCTGGCGTTTCGGATCATGACGGTGCGGGAGCATTTGGCACAGGAAGTGGCGGATTATTTGCCAGAGATGGTTCGCGCTGGGATTCAGCAAGCGAATATGGGACACAAGCGCCAGCACTTAGAGCGAATTACGCAACTGAATATATCTGTTGACCATATCCATCCTGAAACAAAATTAGACTCGGAAACTAATTTGGATAATTTATCCAGTTAGTTGATTGAAAACAGCAATCGCGTACACATTCTAGAGATTAGGAAAGATGAAGACTTTACCCAAAGAGCGGCGCTACGAAACTCTGTCTTATTTGCCACCGCTGAGCGATTCACAAATTGCTAAGCAACTGCAATATATTTTGGATCAGGGTTATATTCCCGGTGTGGAATTCAACGAAACCTCTGCTGCTGAAATGCGTTATTGGACAATGTGGAAGTTGCCTTTGTTCGGCGCAAAAAGCGTGCAAGAGATCATGAGCGAAATTAACGCTTGCCGTCAAGAAAATCCTACTTGCTACATCCGCGTGATGGGTTTTGACAACGTGAAGCAGTGCCAAGTGTTGAGCTTCATCGTTCACAAGCCGAATACCAGAGGTTACTAATTAGCTTTCCTATTTTGTAGGGAATATAGTTAGGTAAAAGTTGAGGTGGGGAATGTTCCTTACCTCAATTTTTTTATGGCGGAGCGAACAGGAATACAGCCAAGTATAGCAACCGCCAGGGCGGTTAGGGGCTAGGGGCTAGGGGCTAGGGGCTAGGGAAAGAAGGGAAAGAAGGAAAGAGAGGAAAGAGGGGAAGAGAGTCAATAGTTTGGGCCCTGAGTGAGTGTCTTAACCGTTGTGGCAGTTGCTATAGCACACTTAAATCAACTTTTTGGAATTCGGATTGGGTTCAAAGTTGCGGCCGCAATTAGTGGCATATTAGATATAATCAAGAAAACCAGTTAAAGATCGTTCACCATGACTCAACCTGTTGCTTTAATAAATACTAAATTGATTGAATCCCTTACTCAAATCATTCTTTCTCTTACCGATGAGGAGCGACAACTTCTAGCACAAAAAATTAATTTTTCATCATTGTCTAGCGAAGAAATTCAACTAAAACGGGAAGCCCTACAATCTGAAATTACACTGGGCGCGGAACAACTCAAAAGCGGTGATTACACCGAGTACAATGATTTGTCATTGCCTAATTTGCTTAAAACTATTAAGAGCCGAGGCAAGCAACGGATTCAGCAGGAGCAAGCTTAGTGAATCGCTTTCGTCTTTCACGGCAGGCAGAGCAAGATTTGGAAGATATCTGGGTTTTCTTGACACAACAGGATGAACTCTTAGCGGACAAACAGATTGCTCAAATTTTAGATAGATTTCCTATGTTGTCTCAATTTCCTAATATGGGAAAGCAGCGCGATGATTTACTGGCAGGACTCAGGAGTTTTCCCGTTCAACCATACATCGTTTTTTATACTAAAATTGCGGAGGGGATTGAAGTTGTCAGAGTTTTACATTAAGCCAGAGACATTGATAGCCAGTTTCCGTAATTCAAAGCTCAAAACCATTTTTTTTATAGCTTGCAAATCGCTTTCAGGACTTGTAATAATAAAATTGACGATTCAGGTTCCATCAGATTTAGCAGTGGCATTAGCTGATAAATTGCGGGATTTCCCCGCTGAATATATACAAATTGATACTCCATTCCGTTCGTAGTTAAACCCCAGACAGACTCTTGACGTTCTATACTTTTAGAGACATAAGTGAGCAGTTGAGGTAAACCTGCAAATGGGGCAATTAGACTGTTTTTAGTCTCAATCACTAAAACCCAAAAAGATATTTCACTGTTTATCGGTTTGGTTTTATTGATTGCTAGAATGTCCAATCTTCCTGTAATTTTGATATCTTCATCTTCAATAAGAAGATCGGCAATATCTTGTTCTAAACTAATATTAATTGGGTGGCGATAAAATCCAGCTAATCGCATTAATGGAAAGGTAGTTAGAGCTTTTACCAGTCCCTCTAAAACTCTATCATTGGAGAGGTAATTATCAAAGTCATCCCTAATTTGTGTGAGTTCTTGCTGTTCAAATTCGGTGAGAGGTTCGAGAGATAATAGGGATGTAAATGAGTTATTGTATTGCTTCTGGAAATTAAAAAGTTGGTGAACTTGTCCGATGGTGAGGTTTTTGGCATTGAGAGTTAGCATGGTTTTAGGGATGGTTTAGCGATCGTATAATTTTAGCGCATATTCTATAGCTTACAAATGGCTTTGAGAACTTGTAACAATAAAATTGAAGGTTCAGGTTCCATCAAAGTTAAGGATGGCATAAGCTGATAGGTTGGCTGTTCTCCTCGGCGGATATAGACAAATTGGTAAAACTCTCCATTTGTTGCTAATCCCCAGACTGATTCTTGGCGTTCCAAACTTTTGTAGGCATAAGTTAGCAGTTGGGGTAAACCAGCACGGGGGGTAATTAAACTGTTTTTAGCTTCAATTACTAAAACCCAAAAAGATATTTCTGTTGTTATTGGTTTGGTTTTATTGATTGCTAGAATATCTAATCTCCCGGTGAGTGTGATATCTTCATCTTCAATGATAATTTCAGCGATGTCTTGTTCGAGACTGATCTTAATTGGGGGGTGATAGAAGCCAGCTAATCGTATTAATGGAAAGGTAGTTATTGCTTTTACTAGACCTTCTGAGAGTTTTTCTGCTGAAATATATTCACGAAAATCATTGCGGATTATGACAAGTTCTTGCTGTTCAATTTCGCTAAGAGGTTCTAGGGTTAATAAGGTAGAAAATGTGTCCGTATTATTAAACTGTTCTTGCAAATTTAAAAAATGACGAACTTCGTTGAGAGTAAGGTTTCTAGCATTAAGGGTAGTCATCCTTTAATCTAATATTAAATTGCAATACTAATCTATCCTATCCAGCACCATTCCGTCAACTATTTCATAACCCCATCTGTAATTCCGATTCGCGAGTTGCTTGGCCGCATCATACTCGCCTAAATAGCAGAGTTCAACTAATAGTTGATAGCCCTTTTCTTTTTCTTGCTGAATTCTCTCCCGATGCAACTTTTCTCTGGCTTTTTCAGAAAGAGGTTCTCTTCCCAACTCTAAAGGATCAATATCACTAATTTGCCTCATACTTACCTCTAAAAAGGAATTGATTCTATAACTTGACCATCAACCATTTCATATCCCCAGTCTGGATTTTTAGCAATTAAATTTTCAATCATATTTCTCCCAATGGGAGTTTTACACGCCTCATGCAAAGAAGCAATACTAGGAATTTCATCTGCTGAGTGCGATGGTTGTTCCTCTATTTCCTGCTGTTCTAAATTTGCCGCAGAAAGCATATTAGAACTTGATGACTCTAAGGAAAATTGCGGCGCGATCGCTTCTAATTTTTTCATCACACTTTCTTTTGTAATTTGAGGCTTATCAGTAAAAGAAGCGGGTAAATAAGGAGTTTCTAAACCATGCTTTTTAGCGTTAATAGCTTCATCAGCTATTCGATCGCACTTTCTCAAAAATCCTTCCCACAAATCGCGGCCTAAAACGGGATTTCTCAAGTCAGTTCGCGCCTTTAAAACTGCCTGTTCTAAGGGTTCCCCTTTGTGAACATAATATTGTGTCCTTTCTTCTTCAAAAGCTGGATAAGGCACTCCCGGTTCTATCTCCCATTCTCGCTTGACTTTCTGGCTTTCTCCCAATGGTTTCCCTGAGATGAAATCATCCCATAATGGAGATATAAGGCCTTTTGTCATGTTATCAATTTCGTAAAATACAGATCGAGAAGGATTCGGATGACCTTGATTTTTATAGTATTCTAATAAGATACGCTGAAATTCCTTGAATTGCTCATCAGACTGCCAAGGGCCACTAAATTTATAATGGGGGGTAACTCTAACTGTTGTGGGTTGGCGAGGTTGACCGAAAAATTTATCAGTTTTAATAGTTAAATTTGAGGTAGGGTAGTTAGGCACTACTTCTACAGGATGATTCTTTGTTTCGCCGCCATTGCGTGCTATTATATCTGAAGATCGATCGGTGAAAATATTATCGAGTTTATTCTCAAGAGCGTCAATATCTGCCCAAAGTTCTAGGGTAGTATCATTAACTAATCTTGCTTTTAGTAACAAACGCTCTTGTAGTTGACGGCGTGCTAGTTCTTGTTCGCTAGGGTTTAAACCTGTTGCTTTTTCAATTTCATCGCTTGTAATTGTGACCCATTCTTGGGGATGAGATAATTGAGATTGCCAGTCAAATACTTGGCAAAATAGGATAGAAGCAGCCACACCACCCGTAAATTTAGCTAGCTTAGGATAATAGATGAGGGGCGTTCCTAGATGTCTCAAAAATAGTCCGAGTTTCATTGCCTATTAAAGTTGATAATCAAGGGGTTCGCAAAAATCAGTTACTCCAGTTTTGACCACATAAATAACCACAGGAGTTGCTAAAATATCGGGACAAAGTTTGGCCTCAATCAAAGCTTCTACTGCGGGTTTTAATAGTCCATTGCTTAAATTTGCTCTTACGTCTTCTTCGCAGAGAACCACACGGCATCTTTTCGCTAAACTTGATAGCCAATTGTCAGAAGTATTGGGCTCTTGTCCGACTTGAATTGCCATAGAGATTGCGGCATCTTCTATATCTCCTTCACAGTCTTCAATTACATCCAGGGCTTTTAAAGCTTCGGAATAATCAGCTAATTGAGAGCGAAACTGTGCAATTTCCTGGGAAGTAATAATCACTTTATAATTCTCCTCGATCGTTTGTGACCGTGCTTAATAATGCTATCCTATCATTATACGACTTACGCATTGTTGTACACTCTGTCTGGGTGATAAAGATACCGCCGAGACGGCGGCGTTACGTTAGAAGTGCGTAAGTCCTTATTATTTAGAAATAGTTGAAATGTCCTATCTTTCGCCTTGTTGAGATGAGTGATAAATTGCTGCCAATTGAGAGTATATCAGATACGGCTTTCGGGATTGCGATCGCGCGTGCAATTGAAAGCGATCGCTTAGATGCCAATTTCTACGATCCGTTGGCGCGAATGCTGGGAGGCGATCGCGGGGAAAAGTTTATTTTAGCCCTTGGCGGGCCTCCTGACAAGGCAGGCTTAGCCGTAGCTATCCGTACTTGTCTGATCGACGAGGCGATCGCGCAAAGCATCCGCAGCGATGGCGTGGATACCGTGCTCAACCTCGCTGCGGGTTTGGATACTCGTCCTTACCGGATGTCACTACCCGCCTCTCTAGTGTGGATTGAGGTTGATTTACCTGCGATCGCATCCTACAAACAGGAAAAACTTGCTAGTGAAAAACCTATTTGTAATCTAAAAATTGTCCCTCTAGATTTGACAAATCTCTCCTTAAGAAATCAGCTTTTTGCTCAAGTTAGTGCTGCTAGTAATAAAGTGTTAATTATTACTGAAGGACTCTTAGCTTATTTAACTTCGGAACAAGTTGGATCTCTAGCAATTGATTTGCGGAGATATGTTAATTTCCGCTGGTGGGTATGCGAATTAGCCTCGCCTTTTTTAATGCAACAAGTGCAAAAAAAGTGGGGTAAATCTTTTAATGCAGCTAATGCTAAGTTACAATTTGCTCCCCCAGAAGGGCCGAATTTTTTCGCACGCTACGGCTGGAAAACTCGCCAATATCGCACCTTTTTAGAAGAAGCACCCCGTTTAAATCGCGATGTACCTTTCGGTTCCTTACTGCGCCAAAAGCCACTATTTAAAGATGGAGTAGTTTGGCTAGAACAGCAAATTTAATGGGAGATGGGGGGGAGCGGGGGAGCGGGGGAGCGGGGGAGCGGGGGATGGGACAGCAATTAGCAATTAGCAATTAGCAATTAGCAGTTAACTGTTAACAGAGAACCATCTGAAGCTTCTAGTACAAATCCTGCATCCCGAATCATCTCCCAATCTTGATTGGCCGTTTGACCTGGAGTCGTGAGATAATCACCCACAAAGATAGAATTTGCAGCGTAAAGTCCGAGAGGTTGTAGCGATCGCAAATGCACTTCTCGTCCCCCTGCAATCCTAATTTCTTGACTGGGAAGCAAAAACCTAAATAAACAGAGAATCCGCAAACATTGACGAGGATTTAACGTTTTTACATCGGCAAATGGCGTACCGGGAATAGGAATGAAAAAATTAACAGGAACGCTAGTAACTCCCAAATCCCGAAGTGAAAGTGCTAAATTAATTACATCATTATCAGATTCACCCATTCCCAAAATTCCACCCGAACAAGTTGTAATTCCTGCGGCTTTGACACGATCGACTGTCTTAATTCTATCATCAAAAGTATGGGTAGTACAAATCTCAGCGTGATATTCTTCGGAAGTATTAAGATTGTGATTAACTCGATCTACGCCAGCTTTTGCTAAGCGGTGAGTTTGTTCTTCACTCAATAATCCCAGACAAGCACAGATTTTAAGATCGTAGTTAGCCTTGACAGTTTCAACTGCATCTACAACTCGATTAAAAGTAGATTCGCTAGGTTGGCGACCAGAAATTACTAAACAAAATGTACCCGCTTTTAACTGTTTTGCTCTTTCCGCTGCATCCAGAATTTTCTCCTTAGCTAAAAGCGGATATTTTTCAATTTCTGCTGTGGAAATTTTGGACTGAGAACAGTAATGACAATCCTCTGGACAAAGACCACTTTGAGCATTCAGTAAATAGTGCAATCTTACCCGATTTCCCCAGTAGTGTCGCCGCACCCGATAAGCTGCACTTAGTTGTTCGAGTAAAATGTCGTCTGGTGCAGTTAAAACGGCTAAAGATTCCTCGCGAGAGAGGCATTTTCCCGCCAAAGCACTGTCAGCTAAGCCGTTCCAATTGGGGAGATTCATAAGCGAAATGTTAGTAAAAATCAAGGGGTTAGAGAGTATTCAAGATTTGGCGAATTGCCAGATAAATAGATTCTAGTTCATCTGGGGAAATACAGTAAGGAGGCATTAAATAAAGTGTATTTCCCAAGGGACGGAGTAAAAATCCGGCTTCTAGAAGTCGTGCTTTTAACTGTTGAGCAATTTGATTAAAATAACCGGGGACATTTTCAGTTTTGATGTCCATTGCTGCAATTGTACCACAAGTCCGAATCCGTTCTATTTGGGGATGACCTTTTAGGTATTGATGCAGGTAGCGGCGGTGCTGTTTTTCCATGCCTTGATAGGCTTCGGGGTTTTGCTCCAGCAGCTCTAAAGATGCTACACTGACTGCACAAGCTAATGGATTCCCAGTATAGGAATGGCTGTGAAAAAAAGCTTTGTCAGATTCATCTTGCCAGAAGGCTTGGTAAATTTTCTCCGTTGCTAGGGTTACGGCAATTGGCAAACAGCCGCCAGATAAACCTTTAGATAAGCAGAGAATATCTGGTGAAGTTGTGGATTTCAAACAGGCAAATAGTTCGCCAGTTCGACCAAAACCTGTCATTACTTCATCATATATCAATAAGAGATTATATTGATGGGAAATTTTTTCTAGAGCTTGCAAAAATTGAGGGCGACACATTCGCATTCCCCCCGCACCTTGTATTAATGGTTCGATAAAGATTCCGGCATAGTTATGGCTTTGCTTTAACAAAAATTCGATTTTTTCTAATGCTAATACTTCGCGAGTTGCTACTTCGGTATCGTCGTCAAAGGTGGCAGGATAAGGAACAATATCGGTAGCAAACATTAAAGGTTTAAATGGTTGCCACCAGAGGGAACTTCCACCCATTGACATTGCTCCGATAGTATCGCCGTGATAGCCTCCTTCAAAACTAATAAAGTTGGTGCGATTGGTTTCTCCGAGATTATGCCAATATTGATATGCCATTTTTAGGGCAACTTCAACTGCCGTCGATCCGTTATCAGAAAAGAAAACTCGCGTGAGAGATTTTGGGGTGTGAGTTAACAATTTATTGGCTAGTTTTTCGGCTGGTTCGTGAGTGAAACCAGCGAAGATTACGTGCTCTAATTTTTGGGCTTGTTCGTAAAGAGCTTTGGCGAGTACGGGATGGCTGTGTCCGTGAATTGTCACCCACCAACTAGAAATGCAGTCGAGAATTTGCCGCCCATCTGCTAATTCTAATATGGCTCCTTTTCCTCGCACAACGTTCAGAGGTGCGGGGGCTGTTTTCATTTGGGTGAAGGGTTGCCAAATGGGGGAGTTTGAAGAATTTTGTGGGTGATTTGTCATTATTTAGATGTGAATAATTGGTAGGGTGGGCGCTCGCCGAAACCATATTAGCTTTCTGGTGACAATATTTTTGCGGCGAACGCTCACATACCCGTTTATTTAAGTAAATTTTAAGGTATAATTCTAATTCATAAAATACTTTTTAATTCAATTCCATCGAACGCGCCCAGATGTAAAGGCTCGTATTTGATTATCGGGCAAACGCAGTAATAATCTGCCTGATTCATCAATGCCGATCGCGACTCCTGCGATCGCTTCCGAGGGCAGTTCGAGGACGATCGCGCGATCGCGAAGTGCATCGCGACGGCGTAACTCTGGCAGCAACAGGGCTAAACCGACGTTTTTTCCTGTAGAATCTACCCTAGAAAGCAGACTGATTAGTTCCAGCAAATAATGCCGCAACCGCTCTAGGAGAGAGAGTTCATCCGGCACTATACTAGAAATAGACTGCAAAGCGATCGCATTGCCGATCGCCTTCGCATCCAGTCCCGCCTCCGCGAAATCAACACAACGGTTGAGCCCCACCCCCACGATCGCGCGAGCACTACCCGAACCGCTACCAGAATTCGCCTCGCAGAGAATTCCGGCTAACTTGCGATCGTCAATCAAGACATCGTTAGGCCATTTCTGACGCAGCATACCACGAGAGTCAGGCACTAAATCCTCGATCGCATAAATTACGGCTAAAGCGGCGGCTAAACTGAGTCCCGGTAACTGCGAAGGGTGCAAGCGATCGCACACAAAACTAGCAGTTAAAACACCCGTCGGTGCATACCAAATGCGCCCCTGTTGCCCGCGTCCTACGGTTTGTAGCCTCGTAAACACGACATCCCCGTGTTGGAGCTCGGACGCGCGATCGCTTGCCCAAGTGTTCGTACTGGGGCAAGTTTCCACCCAATGCAACCACTCAGGAAGGTTTTCGGGGGTGCGATCGGCAGAGGCGGACAGGGGCATTAAAGGCAACTCAGACAAGGCTTGATTTCAATCCTAAATTACTATGTCAGCGAATCTTAATCTTAAAATCTCAGAATAACAGTATTTTGTAGTTTAATATACAGTTCGCCTAAAAAAATGCTGTTAACGTCTGAACAGTAATAGCATAGTAATCATATTTTACTATTGCTACCTTTCAAAAATTTACGTACCTTGTAATAACTAAAAGTCTAGAATAAATCTTTGAGTTACACACAAGATTTTTCTAGACAAAAGTTAAAAAAATTAGCAGCTTCTAGGGTTCCGATTTGAACAAAAAATCTAATTAAGTTTAGAAAAATCAAGTGCTGGTCCAAGAGAAGCAAACTGGCAAGCCTAAATATTTAATTTTAAGGAATAACTAGCCAGTTACACGGCGGGAGAAAAGCCCGGGAGGAACGCTATCAGTCAAGAAGACTGAGTTCGTTTTTTCTTGGGCTTTATCGTTTTTATAGAGCCTTTGCGGAAGCGAACAAAGCGAAATATAGCGGTTAACTGTTAACTGTTAACTAAAAGTAGTAGATACCAATAGAAAACCGCTATAAGTTCCTAACTTCAATCACCATATTCACCTCGAAAATCCACCGTCTTTTACCAGAATATGCCATGAAGATACAATATTGCTCCGCAAAATTAACGCGATCGCTTCTATCCTACTGTATTCTGTTTTTCCTCACACTATCTCTAACAGTAAGTTGTGGAAATCCCGCCAGCCAAATCAACTCAACACCTAACAGCGCAAATAGTACAGTCACCGCTGTACGCTTAGGATTTAGTGCTTGGCCTGGTTGGTTTCCCTGGCAAGTTGCCCAAGAACAAAAGATATTTGAAACCAACAAAATTTCCGTAGATTTAAAGTGGTTTGATGGCTACCTAGAATCCATCAGCACCCTGAATGCTGAACAGATAGATGCTAACAGCCAAACCCTTGGAGATACAGTTAGCTCTATATCCGGTGGAGCCGATCAAGTTATTGTTTTAGTTAACGATAACTCTACTGGCAATGATAAAATAATTGTTGCCGAAGGTATCAACTCCGTTGCCGATCTTAAAGGCAAAAAAGTCGCCGCCGAAGAAGGAACAGTCGATCATTTCCTCTTACTATTAGGGCTAAAAAAAGCCGGATTATCAGCCAAAGATATTCAATTTGTCCCCTTAGAAACTGGTAAAGCCGCAGCCGCCTTTGTCGGCGGACAAGTCGATGCAGTTGCAGTATTTGCTCCCTTTACAACACAAGCATTAAAGCGCACAGGAAGCAAAGAACTCTTTAGTTCTAAAGATTTTCCTGGCTCAATTTCCGATCATCTTGTATTCACACGCAAATTCGTTACAGAACACCCCGATCGCGTACAATCCCTTGTAGATTCCTGGTTTGCGACATTAGAATACATCAATACCAACAAAGACAAATCCTACGAGATTATGGCCAAAAGAGCAGGAGTCAGCGTTGATGAATATAAACAATACGCTGACGGTACTCAAATCTTCACTATTGAGGAAAACTTAAAAGCTTTTCAACCTGGAAATAGCCTCAACTCCTTACCATTTGCGGCTGAAGAAATGAGCAAATTTCTCACAGAAGTAGGTTTAGCAAAAACCCAACCCGACATGAGCAAACTATTTGACGATCGCTTCATCAAAGCCTACGCCGAGAAAGTCAAAAAGTCCTAGTTAGAAATCGGAAATTTGATCATGTCCCCAAATCCAGAACCACAATCGATCCAATCTCATCTCAAGCCAAAAAGCCTAAATCCCACCGTTTTCTGGCGACTTGCCGAAGACATCCCCAAACCCTTAAATACCGGATTAATTCTGACATCAATCGCCTTGCCATTACTGCTATGGTGGTTAGTAACAACCTTCATTAAAGTAGATCCAAAATTTTTACCATCTCCCGGTAACGTTTTAGAAGCCTTTGGGAGGTTATGGAGTAGCGGCGATCTCCTAAAAGATACCGTAGCAAGTTTGTGGAGAGTGGGAGTAGGATTTTTCTTCGCTTCGCTTTTTTCTATTCCCATTGGCGTAATGATGGGCAGTTTTCCGAGTATTCGCGCCTTGCTAGAACCCATTTTCGGCTTGATGCGATATATGCCTGCACCTGCCTTTATTCCCTTGCTAATTCTTTATCTAGGAATTGGTGAAGAACCTAAAATTACCCTGATCTTTATTGGTGTCTTTTTCTTCAACTCTTTGATGGTAATGGATACCGTTAAGTTTGTTTCAAAAGATTTAATTGAAGCAACTTATATGTTAGGTGGCAATCGTTGGGAAACTCTGACTCATGTAATTGTACCCCACGTTTTACCGGGAATTATTGATGCTTCCCGCATCAACTTTGCCGCCGCCTGGCAACTGGTAATCGTCTCCGAATTAATTGCAGCGACAGAAGGTTTAGGCCGCCGGATCAGTGTTGCTGGTAGATTTCTCAAAACCGATGAAATTTTTGTCGGGTTGATTGTAATTGGAGTTATCGGACTTACCTTTGACTTGTTATTTCAATATATGCTCCAAGTTTCTTGCAAATGGGCCAGCCAGAAAAAATAATTGCTGCCAAAATCACCCAGAATTGTAACGTACTTTACCGTACAACTGCCAATAACTTGATAACTTTCATTTACTGCTCACACAAGGATTAACTAATGTTTCTGCAAATCAACAATCTACACAAACACTTTGAAACTAAAAATGGTAAATTAGTTGTCTTGAAAGACATTAATATGACCATTGAAAAAGGCGAGTTTATCTGTGCCGTAGGCGCATCTGGATCGGGAAAATCTACATTGCTGAGGCAGATTGCCGGATTGGATCGACCCACAATCGGGGAAGTTAAAATTAATGGCAAAGCCGTGACTGCACCAGGGCCAGATCGCGGTATGGTATTTCAACACTACACTCTTTATCCTTGGATGAACGTGCAGGGAAATGCTGAATTTGGTCTCAAACTTCAAGGCGTACCAAAAAAGCAGCGACGAGAACAAGCAAGCTACTATTTAAATGTAGTAGGATTGACTAAGTTTGCTCAATCTTTGCCGAAAGAATTATCAGGCGGGATGAAACAACGAGTTGCGATCGCGCGTGCTCTCGCCTCAGAACCAAAAGTATTATTAATGGATGAACCTTTTGGTGCATTAGACGTTCATACTAAAGAATCTATGCACGAATTCATGTTAGATTTGTGGCGGCGCACCAAAATCACTGTTTTTATGATCACCCATGATGTAGAAGAAGCAGTTTTTCTTTCTAATCGGATTTATGCTTTAGGTTCGCGTCCTGGTACTGTGAGGAAAGAAATTTCTATTCATCTGCCAGAACGTACTCACAGCATTAAACGCCATTCCCGATTTCACGACTACCGCGATGAATTGATGGATTTGCTGCGGAAACATGGACAGGAAGCAGTTGCAATTGCTGCTTAATTAGGAATGAGACAAGACTCACATAAAAATAGCATTTTCTGCGATTGCAAACATAATTAAAATTGCATACAACATTAAATTTAGGGTGGGCGATCGCCGAAAAAACCGATCCTTCATAGCCAGAGTATTGGTTCGGCGATCGCCCACCTTACCGAACGATCGCATCTCAAAACCTTACTCAAAAAATCTAGAGAAATGTAGCTGTAGATACTTTTTTAATCTGGTTTTTTGGTGTAAAATAAATTACAATAAAGTATGGTGTTAAGCTAAACCTCAAAACATATAAGTCAGCATTTATCTAGCCTAAAAAAACAAAGGCTAAGCTAAACAATTACAAACTGACTTCAGCTAAAAATTGCATAGGAATCGCTTCTAGGGTTCCGATCTAGTGAGAGAACTAGATGTCTGGTCCAAGAGAAGCAGCCAATATTCAATTATCCCTAAAAAATACGATGGGGAAATTGAATCGGTCACACGGCGGGAGAAAAGCCCGGGAGAACCACACAGTCATAATTACTGTTGGTAAACTCCTGGGCTTTTGCGATTTGAGTAAAGCTCAAACCACAGATTATTCACCTCATATCTTATCTGGAGGAGCTCATGGTGCAAGCACCAATTCACACAAATTCTAAACTCGATTCCAGCCTTGTGCTGATGGAAGAAGTGATTCCCGGTGGCGCTTATTGGTCAGGTATCATCAAGCGCGGAAACACCCTCCGGATCGTTGATTTAGAAGGCTCTCAAGGCGTTTCTATGCTTTGCTATAACGCCGACAATCCCATCGAACGATTAAACGTAGCAGACACCGCAAAAATTCAATTCAATGCTTTTCTAAAAAAAGGCATGGTGCTCTACACAGATATGGGACGCATTTTATTTTCCATTACTGAAGACACATCTGGCTATCACGATTTACTATCAGGGTGCAGCAATGCTGCTAGTAATAGTGAAAAATACGGCGATGGAGACTGGAAAAACTCGCGAGATAACTTTATCAAAGCATTGACAAGGCGGGGTTTAGGCAAAAAAGATATCATGCCTAATTTTAACCTATTTACTCGCATTGCTGTCAAGCCAGATGGGAAAATGGAATATGTAGAAGGCTGTGAGAAACCCGGTAGCTTCATCGATTTGCGGGCAGAAATGAATGTATTAGTAGCGATTTCTAACTGTCCTCATATCTTGCATTCCAGTTCAAATTACGATCCAAAACCAATTCAAATTCAAGTTTGGAAATCGCCAACACCCTCACCCGACGATTTATGCCGCACCGCCAACCCGGAAGTAATTCGCGGATTCATTAACACCGATGTTTTGTTTGTTCAGTAATTAATTTGTAGTTGGGGTAAAGCAAAGCTAAACCCGAAAAATTAGACATTTATTAAGGAGAATTGCATCATGGTTTTAACGTCACAACGAGTTCTAGATCCAGCAACAGCAATTTACGACGAAGTGTTACCAGCGAGACATCCTTGGTCGCACGTTCTCAAAAAAGGACAGATTCTTCGCATCGTCGATTTAGGCGGAAATCAGGCAGTAGATTTTCTAGTTTACAACGCTGACGATCCTTCAGAACGTTACAGTGCCCCCGATACTATTGTCCGTCAAGGTAACATCTTTGTAACTACTGGCAGTAAACTTATTTCCAATGAAGGACGAGCAATTATGACAATAATTGCCGACTCTTGTGGACGACATGATACCTCTGGCGGTGCTTGTAGTTGTGAGAGTAATTCAGTGCGATTTGGACTCGATAAAAAATACCAACACGCCTGCGTTGAAAATTTCTTAGCCGCAATTACTCCCTACGGTTTAGGAAAGCGCGATTTAGTTAGTAACATCAATTTCTTTATGAATGTGCCAGTCAGTGAAGATGGCAAACTTGAGATCGTTGATGGCATTTCCGATCCAGGTAGTACAGTTGATTTGCGAGCAGAAATAAACGCCTTGGTAGCTATTTCTAACTGTCCGCAAATGAATAACCCTTGTAATGCCTACAATCCTACGCCTATTCGGTTGATTATTTGGGATGTGATGTAATATCAATTTTCGATAAATGGCAACAAATCTGAAATTGCCCTAACTTTAAAAAGCAAAGCGATTTCATTCTTCCACAACCAAACCCGCCAGGGGTTAAAACCCCTGTCTAATAGTAAAAGTCGTCTGAAGACGACTAACTAAAATACTTTACTTTACCGATCTATAAGTCCTCTTTTAGAGGACTTTAGCTATAAGACAGGGGTTTTAACCCCTGGCGGATCTGATAACAAGGGGATAAACGTTACTTAAGTTATCGCAAATATCTCTTCCATATTAATCAAATTTAACTCAATCCATCACTCATGTTTAACAAAGTTCTGATTGCCAATCGCGGTGAAATTGCCTGCCGAATTATTCGCACATTAGACCGCTTAGGAATTGCCTCAGTAGCAATATATTCTGAAGCTGATGCTCATGCTAAGCACGTTTTTACTGCCACAGAAGCATTTTGTATTGGTGGCCCAGCAGTAGCAGAAAGTTATTTAAACTTTGAGCGTATCCTCGAAGTTGCGCGTCAAACTGGGGCTGAAGCTATTCATCCCGGTTATGGTTTCTTAAGCGAAAATGCAGAATTTGCTGAAGCTTGCGATCGAGAAAATATAGCATTTATCGGCCCAACTCCGGCTCAATTGCGCTCCTTTGGATTAAAGCATACCGCACGGGAACTAGCAGCAGAAAATCATGTGCCTTTAACCCCTGGTAGCCAACTTTTAAACAGCTTAGAAGCGGCAGCAGTGGCAGCAAAGGCAATTGGTTATCCAGTGATGCTCAAAAGTACTGCTGGCGGTGGTGGGATTGGTTTACAGGTGTGTTTAAGCGAAGAAGATTTAGCAGAAGCTTTTGAGAAAGTACAGCGTTTAAGTCAAAGTAATTTTAAACAAAGTGGTGTTTTCTTAGAGAAATATATTCAAACTGCTCGACATATTGAAGTTCAAATTTTTGGAGATGGCAAAGGAAATGTCATCGCCTTGGGTGAACGCGATTGTTCCGTGCAGCGGCGCAATCAAAAGGTGATTGAAGAAACACCCGCACCCGGAATTAGGGATCAATTACGAGAACAGTTATATGCAGCAGCGGTAAAAATGGGAAAAGCGGTAAATTACCAATCCGCAGGAACCGTTGAATTTGTCTATGATGTCGATACAAAACAATTTTACTTTTTAGAAGTCAATACGCGCTTACAAGTAGAACACGGAGTAACTGAAACTGTTAATAGAATTGATTTAGTTGAATGGATGATAAAACTTGCGTCTGGGGATTTGTTTCCTCTAGAAGAGTATCGCTATCAGCCACAAGGACATTCTATTCAGGTGCGAATTTATGCAGAAGATGCTAACAAGAATTTTCAACCGAGTTCTGGGTTACTAAATCAGGTAGTTTTTCCAGAAAATATTCGCTGCGATACTTGGATAGAAACGGGGACAGAAGTTACACCTTTTTACGATCCGCTGTTGGCAAAGGCGATCGTTTATGGTAAGAATAGAGAAGACGCGATCGCGCAACTTAAATCCGCTTTAGATGCAAGTCAAATTGCAGGTATTGAAACCAATTTAGATTACCTTCGCCAGATTTTAGATGATTCGAGATTTAATCAAGCTGAACTTAGTACCCGCTTTTTAAATGCTTTCAAATATGCTCCTTTAACTATCGATGTGTTAGATAGTGGAACTTATACCACAATTCAAGATTATCCGGGACGTTTGGGATATTGGGATGTTGGCGTACCCCCATCTGGGCCGATGGATCATTTAGCCTTCCGATTGGCAAATCGTTTAGTCGGAAACTCCGAATCAACCGCCGGATTAGAGTGTACAGTCATGGGACCAACTCTGCGCTTTAATGCCGATACAGTTATTAGTTTAACTGGTGCAACTATGAAGGCAAGCCTGAATGGTGAAGCCATACCATTTTGGACGGCAATTGCTGTTAAAGCTGGAAGCACTCTCAAATTAAAAGCAATTCAAGGTGATGGCTACCGCACTTATTTAGCCGTAAAAAATGGCTTCAATGTTCCTGATTATTTAGGCAGTAAAGCTACTTTTGTACTGGGGAAATTTGGGGGACACGCAGGCAGAACATTACGGCCGGGAGATGTGTTAAAGCTTAATAAATCTGCGACAATAGATACAGAAAAAAGTTTGCATCCTGGACTTATCCCTACTTACAGTAATAATTGGGAAATAGGGGTTTTATATGGCCCGCATGGAGCACCAGATTTCTTTACTGAGGAAGACATCGAAATGTTTTTCTCAACTGAATGGAAGGTGCATTATAATTCTACACGGACAGGAATTAGGCTGATTGGCCCTAAGCCAAAATGGGCGCGTCAAGATGGTGGAGAAGCGGGTTTACATCCATCTAATATTCACGATAATGCTTATGCGATCGGGACGATCGATTTTACTGGTGATATGCCTGTAATTCTCGGTCTTGATGGCCCTAGTTTGGGAGGTTTTGTTTGTCCGGCTACAATTATTCAGGCTGAATTGTGGAAAATTGGGCAACTGAAACCAGGGGATAGTATTCGTTTTCATTGTTTAAGTTTTGCGGAAGCATTGCAACGAGAATTAGAGCAAGATCGGCAAATTGCTACTCTTTCTCCTAATCTTTCTGGGGAGCAAATCAAGACATCAATCCCAAAGGTTGGTTCGCCAATCCTGCACGAAATTCCGGCATCAATGGGACAGGTAGCTGTTACTTACCGCCAAGCTGGAGATAAATATATTCTAGTTGAATATGGCCCATTGGTTTTGGATCTAAACCTACGTTTCCGAGTACATGGATTAATGGCATGGCTAAAGGCGAATCCGTTACCGGGAGTAATCGATTTAACGCCAGGAATGCGATCGCTACAAATTCATTTTGATAGTCGCCAGATTTCGCAACAACAGTTAATGGATGCCTCGATCGCAGCAGAAGAGGAATTAGCTGCAATTGAGGATATGCAAGTACCAGCAAGGATTTTGCACCTCCCTCTATCTTGGGAAGATGAATCGACGCTGCTTGCTATTGAAAAATATATGCAGTCGGTGCGATCGGATGCGCCTTGGTGTCCGAGTAATATTGAGTTTATTCGCCGCATTAATGGACTTGATAGCATTGATGAAGTCAGAGAAATTGTCTTTAATGCTAGCTATTTGGTGATGGGATTAGGGGATGTTTATTTAGGCGCACCCGTCGCTACTCCCCTCGATCCTCGCCACCGTTTAGTAACGACTAAATACAACCCTGCACGCACTTGGACTCCTGAAAATGCAGTGGGTATTGGTGGTGCATATCTGTGTGTTTATGGGATGGAAGGGCCAGGAGGATATCAATTTGTTGGTCGCACGATTCAAATGTGGAATCGGTTTAAACAAACGGCGGATTTTAAATCGGGTAAACCTTGGCTTTTACGCTTCTTTGACCAGATCAAGTTTTATCCAGTTTCGGGTGAGGAATTGCGGCGCTACCGGGAAGATTTTCTCGAAGGTAAGTTTAAATTACAAGTTGAGGAGATCGCGTTTAGTCTGAGAGAATATAATCAATTTTTGGATGCTATTGCTGACGATATAGCTAAGTTTAAAAGGAAACAACAAGCGGCCTTTAATGCAGAACGCGATCGCTGGGCGGCATCTGGGGAATTTGAAGTGGAAGCGGCATCAGAAACAGCGATGAGTATGGCTAATGATATCGCAGCAAAAATTAATTTACCTCCCGGTTTTGAGGCTGTTGTTGCTCATGTTTCAGCTAATGTTTGGCAGGTATTAGTTAATGTTGGAGATGTAGTTACAGAGGGCGATCGCTTGTTAATTTTGGAAGCGATGAAAATGGAGATTGCTATTACTGCGGATGTGCCTGGGACTGTGGTAGAGTTGTTTTGTCGAAAGGGGGAAACGGTGACTGCTGGACAAATTTTAGCCGCGATTCAACCCGATCAAGGATAGGGAAATCCGTATTCGACAAGTTCTTTCTCTGTAATACTCTTAAACTAGAAAGAGTAAAGCTACTTAGATTCTCAATTATGTTGCTTCAAGGTCATCAGCGCACGAAGTTAGACGATACCGATGATACATTATTCTATTCATACCCTCGCTTTGTAACTCATGTAGATGAGGGATTTATCGAGCAATTGACTCAATTGTATCGCGATCGCCTCAAACCGAATACTCGAATTTTGGACATGATGAGTAGTTGGGTTTCGCATCTACCGGAGGAGATAAAATTTGCTCACGTTGAGGGACACGGGTTGAATGCGGAGGAATTGGCGAAGAATAAGCGGTTAAATCATTATTTTGTGCAGGATTTGAATACTAATCCGAAGTTACCGCTACCCGATGCAGATTTTGATGCAGTTATTAATTGTGTTTCTGTTCAATATTTGCAGTATCCCGATGCGATATTTGCGGAAATGCGGCGGATTTTGAAACCGGGGGGAGTGGCAATTATTAGCTTTTCTAATCGGATGTTTCATCAAAAGGCGATCGCTGCTTGGCGGGATGGTTCGGAGAGCGATCGCGTAGAATTAGTAAAGCGTTATTTTGCGTCTGTAGAAGGGGTAAATATTCCCGGTTTTAGTCAACCGGAAGTGATTGTCAAGCAGTCGAATGTACCAAGTTTTCTGCAAATGTTGGGGATGGGTGGTGGCGATCCATTTTATGCAGTAATTGCTTATCGTCAGAGTTGATAATTATTTGAGAATTGGGGGGTAAATCGGCGGTTGAAACGGCGGTTGAAACCACGTCTACACAAGACCTCTTGCAAAAGGTTATTGTTATTTTTGCAAGAGGTATATTGACTCATAATGCTAAAATTTAAGGTGAAAATCTACTTCCACTTCCTGTTGAGTTAATTTAGCGCGATACTGTGCTTCTCGACTCAACCAAAAGCTTGCACTACCGCCCAGTACATTTTCTAACTTGAGCGCTATTTCCTCCGTAATCGGCGCTTTGCCATTGATTAACAAACTTATGTGTTTTGGCGTGTAACCCAGGCGTTTTTCTAGTTCATCCTGACTCCAGTTTCGTTCTTCAATTAAGTCAGCTATCGTGTCCCCAGGCGGCGAGATCCAATCCGGGGTAAGAGGCTCTAAAACCTCAGTCATGGTAATCCCCTATCCAAATAATATTAATTCGCGTTACTTGCAGGGTTCCTGTGACTTCAATAGCTTTCACTTGGTAGTCATCAAGTTTGTATCTATTATATCACATTCTTTGATAATTCAATAAATATGATAGATTTAATTGTGATTGCAACCGCCAATTAAATCTCTGTTAATTAATTCTCAATCTTGATTTTCATTGAAAATTGGTGTATCCGCTGGATAATTGTCATTTCTAGGCTCAAAAAAGCCATTACTGACTAAAATTAATAACAGAATTAAACCACCAACTATCAACCAAAATTCCTCGGCACGATCGCCCCCGATATCTCTCACATCGTACCAATTTGTACAATTCCTACAGTGAAAGATGTATGCTTTGGTCGGATGCTGACAATAATTACAGGGGAGGCGTTTAAGGTTACTATTTTTGTAGGGGCATTCTTGCATGATTTTAACCTCTTTTTCTGGAAAATTAGCTAAAGATATTACGGTTACTGGGCGCTGCGTTTGGATTCGATCGCTGAGATTCAAGGTTTATAAAAGCAGCGCCACCGTACAGATTTATTAAAGCGATCGCAATTTTATTGCCTAGTGAGGTTCGCAACTTTTACCACCTTTGGTATTACTGTTAGGCACGCAGGAACTAATTAAAATTTCTTGAGCTTTACTGCCGACATTATTTACAGTCAATTTAGTAGCTAAAGACAAGAGTGAGTTAGATGCAATCGCGATCGCTGCCAGTAACAAAATTTGTGAAAAAATAGTGCCTTTCATCCCTGTTTACCTTCTCTGTAAAGTTGGTTAATAAAGGGAAGACCGAGTTAGCTAAACTCGCTTAGTGAACTCTAGAATTTCAATCTCCACATTTCAATCATGCGGCAACTATCAAAGCCGAAAAGCTCAATCTGCGGTTCAGGGTTTGGTTCAGTTGCATTCTTAGCAGCGATCGCACTGGTTCAGTCTTTGGCTCACTGTTCGGTGCATAGTAGTGGTGAGGACTGATTCACGCTGTCTCTTTTACAGGTAAACTGCGATAATGGGCTTACGTTTTAATGGGGGCTGTCTGGCGATCGAGCAAACATGATGCGAACGCGATCGGCAGGGTAATATGACTAAGAACAGCTCGATCGAGCATTTAATTGCATTTAATTATTTCTTCCCTCTTCTTATTCCTCTGACATGAATGAAAAAGCTGACCAGCTACTCAAACAAGGGATTTGGCAATACCAGGCTCGTCAATTTGAGGCGGCCTTAGAGTCTTGGCAAGGGGCGATCGCCATTTATCGAACTCTCGGCGAAAGGCGGCGGGAAGGGGCCGCCCTGGGAAATCTGGGAGTAGCTTGGGAAGCGATGGGGGACTATGCTAAAGCGAGGGATTGCTATCAACAGCATTTAGCGATCGCGATTGAAATTGGCGATCGCACCGGAGAAGGGAATGCACTAGGAAATTTGGGAAATGCTTGCTATGCTCTAGAAGATTTTTCTACGGCTGTCAATTATCAACAACAACGTTTAGCGATCGCCCGCGAGAGCAAAGATTGGCGATCTGAGCAGCAAGCATTGGGAAATCTAGGTTTAGCTTACGACGCACTGGGAGATTTTGCTGGCGCAATTGAATGTTATCAGCAGCAGTTGGGAATAGCGATCGAAAATAACGAACCTCGCACTCAGGGAAAAGCGCTGACAAGTTTAAGATTTGCTTATCATTATCTGGGAGATGAGGCCAAAGCTGAGGAGTACCGCCATCAACAAATCGCGATCGCGCGACAGTTATTTTTAACAGAAAAAACCCCTGACTTTCTACAAACTGCCGAAATAGTAGGTTTAAATCCTGAGAGTGACTTTACTGGCGCAGATTTGAGCGGTATTAACTTACACTATGCTGATTTAAGCGGTGCCAACTTAATGAAGACCAACCTCTGTAATGTTGACTTCACTCTGGCAGATCTCAGCGGCGCATTGCTGAGCGGTGCGAACTTAACAGATGCTTGTTTATCTAATGCTAACTTACGTGATGCTGAACTAATTGGCGCAGATTTGAGCGGTGCGGATTTGCGAACAAAATTACCGCGTGCGAATTTGAGCGGTACAAATTTAAGCAGAGCAAATTTGAGTAGTGCCTATTTGTCAAATGCAAATTTAAGCGGCGCTAATTTGAGCGGTGCTAATTTAAAAAATGCCGATTTGACCGCAGTTAATTTGAGCAATACAAATTTAAATGGTGCTGATTTTAGCCGCGCTGATTTGAAAGATGCAGTAGTAGAAAATGCTAAATTTATAGGAAGTTTGGGTATTTCGGAGAATATGAAAATTGAGTTAATGCAGCGCGGGGCAATTTTCGAGTAAAATATAGGACTTACGCAAGAACAATGTATGGCAGGAGGCAGTAGGATCTCGTAGCAAGGGTTTCAGCAATTGATTCTATTCCCCTCTTTCCCTAGCCCTGAGCATCCTAGCCCCTAGCCCCTAGCTATAACTGCCTTGCCTCATCAAGATATACTCTAAGTTGTTCGACCATAACCTGAACATGAGGAGGGTAATTCATAGTAATATGATTTCCCGGTACTTCTCGAACCTCTACCCCTCCAGTCGCAACATCAATCCAAGGTAATTCGGGATTTTTAGGATTAACTTCATTTTGTTCATTAGCACGGAAAAAGATGATTCTACCCGGATAAGTTTGGGGTATATAATTTCTCATCGCTTGGGCGTGTACTTTAAACAGATGAATAAACTCGCGAATCTGAGCTAATCCAAAATCGGGAGGAACTACCCTATTAGCAATCTTTACCTGCTCTAAAAAATAGATAAGTTGCTCGTCTGGTTTAAGCTGTTGTAAGACATCCAAAGAAAGAGACAGATTGAAACCAACACCGAGTATGTATACCAAAATTGCTGTATCATCTTCTGTTGCTAAAACAGGCATTTGTCCCGGCCCAGGAGTATCTATTAAAGTTAGCAAAGCTATCTTTTCACCTTGAGCATTGAGTTGCTGCGCCATCTCAAAAGCAACAGTACCTCCAAAGGAAGACCCGCCCAAAAAATAGGGCCCTTCAGGTTGTTGAAAGCGCACTGCTTCGATATAGCGAGTCGCCATTTCCTCAACAGAAAAAGACTCATTTTCCCCATCTGCAACGTGCGCTTGTATGCCAAAAATAGGTTGATCTGAATCTAAATAACGCGCTAAATCTCGATAAATGTAAACATGACCGCCTACCGGATGCACTAAGAACAAAGGTTGCTTAAAACTACCGCCCTTAATTTTTACTAACAAGGACTCAGAATCTGGCTGGAGTTGCCGTCCTTCGCTCTCAGATAAACCGGAATTGTCTTTAATTAATTCAGCCAAAGCTGCAATAGTTGGTGATTGCAATAGGCTATGAGGAGACAAGGATATTTGCAGAGTTTCATTTAATTTAGTAATTAGTTGAACTGCTAATAATGAGTCTCCACCTAAATCAAAAAAATCATCCTGAATCCCTACTTGTTCGATACCGAGAAATTCTTGCCAGATACTAACAATAACTTGCTCAGTTTCATCTCTAGGAGCAAGATAGGTATTGTGTAAACTGGGTCGAGAATGGAGTGCTGTTAAGTCTACTTTTGGGGAGTTTTCATCCTGTAAAGATGATGCAATTTTAATCGGTTGCTCAATACCTGGTGCTTCAATCCAGTAACGTTCGCGCTCAAATGGATAGGTTGGTAAAGGAATGCGATAACGTTGCTCATTAGCATAAAATTTAGACCAATCTATTTGTACTCCTCCTAACCAGAGTTTACCCAAAGTAGTAAGTAAGAAAGCTACATCTGAATTTTGGTCTTGGGGATGGCGCAATGAAGAAAGCACAATTTGTTCAGATGCTTTATTTGGATGCTGTTTTGCTAGCGTGTTTAATGTTCGTCCCGGTCCCACTTCTAGCAATATTTGATTGGGGTCTTTTAATAGCTGTTGTAAGCCATCTGCAAACCTGACTGTTTGGCGCAGATGTTGAGCATAATAACTGGGATTTGTCGCCTCTGTAGCTGTAATCCAATTACCCGTAAGGTTAGAGATGTAGGGAATTTTCGGCGATTTCAGCTTAACTTTTTTCACCTGTTCGATAAATGGTGCTAAAATTGGCTCCATCATCTGTGAATGGAAAGCATGAGAAGTGTACAATCGCCGACATTCAACACCTTTTTTAATTAGTTTTTGTTCCAGTTGATCTACAGCATCAGTAGTACCTGAAACCACGCTCATAGAGGTTCCATTAATTACAGCCAAGTCGAGTTTATTACCTAATAATGATTGTATTTCCTGTTCTGGAAGTGGAACTGCCAGCATCGAACCCGCAGGCATTTGTTGCATCAATTTACCTCTTGCTGCCACCAAGGATAAACCATCTTCCAAGGAGAACACACCAGCCAAACAAGCTGCTACATATTCACCAATACTATGGCCAATCATTGCTTTAGGATTCACTTCCCAAGACATCCATAATTTAGCTAAAGCATACTCAATTACAAATAGTGCTGGCTGGGTAATCGCAGTTTGTTTGAGTTGATTTGTCGCTGTTTCTAGCTGTATTTCGCTGGGATAAAGTACGTGGCGTAAATCGATTCCCAAATGAGATTTAAGAATTTTGGAACAGAAATCGATCTGTTCCCGAAATATTGGTTCAATTTGGTAGAGTTCCCAGCTCATATTAATGTACTGGGAACCCTGTCCCGAAAACATAAATACAACAGGTCTATTCTTAGAATCTTGGAAGCTAGTAAAAACTTGTTTTGGATCGAGATTTTTAAGAGCAATTACGCCTGCTTCAATGTCATTACAAACCACTATCCGTCGATGACTAAAAGCTCTTCTACCAACTTGCAGAGTATAAGCAATATCAGCAAGATTTTCATCGGGATTTTGCTTTAAATATTCTGCCAAATTTGCGGTTGCCTTATCTAAAGCAGTGCTAGTTTTTGCAGATATAACTAACAGTTGATATTCTCTCCCCCGCTCCCCCGCTCCCCCGCTCCCCTGCTCCCCCGCTCCCCCGTTCTAAATTAGGCGCTTCTTCAAGAACTACATGAGCATTAGTTCCACCGATACCAAAAGAACTAACTCCAGCACGACGAGGTGTTTTACCTACTTTCCATTCCGAAAGTTTTGTGTTAACATAAAAAGGACTATTAGCAAAATCAATCTTAGGATTAGGCTGTTCAAAATGCAAGCTAGGTGGTATTAACTGGTGTTTAAGAGCTTGGACAGTTTTGATTAAGCCAGTCACACCAGCAGCAGCATCCAAATGTCCGATATTGGTTTTTACTGAACCGATCGCACAAAAGCCTTTTTTCTTAGTTTCGGCTGAGAAAGCTTGTGTCAACGCGGCAATTTCGATCGGATCTCCCAGGGGTGTTCCCGTTCCGTGAGCTTCTACATAACTGATAGTTTCAGGGTGAACTTCTGCTAGTGCTAGAGCATCTGCGATCGCCTGCGCTTGGCCATCTATACTGGGAGCCGTGTAGCCAATTTTGAAAGCACCATCATTATTGAGCGCACAACCTTTAATCACCGCATGAATATAATCTCCATCTGCGATCGCTTCCTCTAATCTCTTCAAAAGCACAATTCCCACACCGCTACCGCTAACAGTTCCCTGTGCTTTAGCATCAAAGGCTCTACAGTGTCCGTCTGGTGAAAGAATCATTCCCTCTTTATAAAAATATCCTGTCTTTTGGTTAACGCCTATAGAAACGCCACCAGCCAAAGCCATATCGCATTGATAATTCAGCAAGCTTTGGCAAGCCATGCTAATAGCAACCAATGAAGTAGAACAGGCAGTTTGGACAGTAACACTTGGCCCTTTCAAGTTTAATTTATAAGAAACGCGAGTTGATAAAAAATCTTTCTCATTGGCGATCATAAGTTGGAAATCTCCAACTAATTCTCTGAGCTTGTGGTTGGGATAAAGATTGTGCAATAAATAAGTATTGTAACTTCCTGTGCCTGCGTAAACTCCAATTGAACCTTCGTAAGTTTCCGAGTTGTAGCCAGCATTTTCTAGAGCTTCCCAAGCCGACTCTAAGAAAAAGCGGTGTTGGGGATCTGTGATTTCAGCTTCTCTAGGATTAAACCCAAAGAATGAAGCATCAAACAGCTCAATATCTTCTAATACCGCTCTTGCTTTTACATAGCGAGGATCGCATATTACTGATTCATCAATGCCTGAAGATTTTAGTTCTTCTTCAGAAAAGAAAGAAATAGATTCCAAGCCATCGCGCAGGTTTTTCCAAAACTCATCAACATTTTTAGCACCGGGAAAACGACCAGCCATGCCAATGATAGCGATACCTTCTATAGAGTGGGAACTTTCAGAGTTATCCATTTTTATTCTTTCCTTGCAAGCGCTGTTTTTGCTTTTGGCGATTGATTGCGTCTTTTTGGTTTTTGATGCGATCTTGACTTTGCCGAAAAGAGGGTTTTTCCTCTGGCTCCTGACTTAAATACTTAGCCAAAGAGCTGATGGTTGGATATTTAAACATTTCCATGATTGAAACCTCTCTGTCCACCACTTCGCGCAGTTGGCTATGAACCTGAGCCATAAGTAATGAATGACCACCTAAATCGAAGAAACTATCATCTACACCTACTTTTTTTAAGTGTAATACTTCTTGCCAAACTATAGCAATAGATTGTTCTATCTCAGTCTGGGGTGCGACATAAGTTGTTTCTAACTGTAGGTTAATAGCATCGGCATCGGGAGCTGGCAGTGCCTTACGGTCTACTTTGCCGTTTGGTGTCAGCGGCAAATGATTCAAAAACACAAAACTGGAGGGCATCATATAGTCTGGTAGTTTCTGCTTCAGAAAGTCGCGTAAGCTCCCGACTGCTGTGCGTTTAGGTCTGAGGTTGGAAACAATATAAGCGACTAAGCGCTGGTTGCCGGAAGCATCCTCGCGGTTGATAACTAGAGACTCCTGTACATCTGGGTGTTGGCTCAATACGGCCTCAATTTCCCCTAATTCGATGCGGAAGCCCCGAATTTTCACTTGGTGGTCGATGCGACCTAAAAATTCGATATTGCCATTTGGTAGATAGCGGGCTAAATCGCCAGTTTTATAAAGGCGAGAACCCGATTCGTGGCTAAAGGGGTTGGGAATAAAGCGATCGCTTGTTAGTTCCGGTCGGTTGAGGTAGCCCCGTGCTAAACCAGCGCCACCAATGTATAGCTCTCCTGGGACACCGATGGGGACAAGCTGTTTTTGGGCATCTAGTAGAAAACAGTGTGTATTGGAGATAGGGCAACCGATAGGAATGGTTGTAGCCTTTTCTGGAACATCCTGCACTAAGTAGCAGGTGGTAAATGTTGTATTTTCAGTAGGCCCATAACCGTTAAGCAGTCGCTGAGGTGAACCCTTCTTGAGTACCTCTTTGACCAATTTAGGCTCCATAGCTTCTCCTCCAACTATAAGGTGTTGCACCACATGAAAAGCCGATGGTATTTCTCTAGCCATGAAATTGAACAACGCAGTGGTCAAGAACAATATAGTGACTCTTTCACCCTGGATTTGACTTGCAAAGTCAAGAGGAGAAAGTGCTACATCTTTTGTTATGACAATTAACTTTGCGCCATTAATTAACGGTCCCCAAATCTCAAATGTAGCTGCATCGAATGAAAAATTTGAGACGAAAGCAACTATATCTTTTGGTTGTAAACTAATGTAGTTCGTATTAATTACCAAACGGTTTACTGCTCGGTGCTCCACCAATACGCCTTTGGGCTTTCCTGTAGACCCCGAAGTGTAAATTACATAAGCCAGCTTCTCAGAGGTTACGCTACATCCAGGGTTTTCCTTGCTCTGTCCCTCAATGATTTCCCAGTCAGTGTCCAGACAAACGGTACGCCCTTGATGTTTGGGAAGAGATTTTATCAACCGCGCCTGAGTCAACAGAATTGGTACAGAGGCATCTTCTAGCATGAAAGCCAAACGCTCTGGGGGATAAGCTGGGTCTAACGGTACATAAGCCCCGCCAGCTTTGAGAATGCCCAGCAGTCCCACTATCATTTCCAGGGAACGCTCTACACAGATACCTACCAATACCTCTGGCCCCACACCCAAATTCCGCAAGTGGTGTGCTAGCTGATTCGCTCGTTGATTCAGTTCTTTATAGGTTAGTTGCTGCTCTTCAAAGACTAATGCGATCGCATCAGGAGATTTCTCTACCTGCTCTTCAAACAACTGATGTATACAAGCATCTTTAGGGTAATCAGTTTCCGTATGGTTCCACGCTGCTAACTGCTGTCGTTCCCACTCAGTTAACAGAGGCAATTGTGCAATTTTCTGCTCTGGGTTAGTAACGATACCTTCGAGTAAAGTCTGAAAATGACCTACCATCCGCTCGATGGTCTCAGCATTAAACAAATCTGTGCTGTACTCAAAACGACCGACTATGCCCTCCGATGTCTCCTGTAATTCCAGGGTCAAATCAAACTTTGCCGTTTCGGTATCAATGTCCAACTGATTCCAATTCAGCATCGTATCAAAGCCTGACATCGGCGGTTGCAGAACAAAAGCAACCTGGAAGAGTTGGTTTTGACCTAAATTCCGCTCTGGTTGCAGTGCTTCTACCAACTTCTCAAAAGGCAAATCTTGGTAAGCAAATGCTCCCAAAGCCACTTCCCGCACTCTTTCAAGCAACTGCCGGAAACTAGGGTTGTCCTTGAGATTGGTACGCAGCACCAATGTGTTAACGAAGCGCTCAATTAGATCCTGAATCTCTGGCTGTTTCCTTCTTGGGGTGATAGTGCCTACTACAATATCTGTCTGCCCCGTGTAGCGATAGAGTAAGGTTTTGAACGCTGCCAGCAGTGTCATGTAGAGGGTAACGCCTTCTTTGTGACTCAATGAGGCGATCGCCTCGCTCAGAGTTTGAGGTAGCGCGACGCATTGCCTTGCACTCCCAAAACTTTGCATTGGCGAGCGCGAGCGGTCAGTCGGGAGTTGTAGTGTTGGCAGATTAGCTAGTTGCTGTTTCCAGTATCTCAGTTGGTTGGTTTCTTCAGTTAGTAGTTCTTCAATCGGAGCTGTAATTGACACTTGCTTGCACCCTGTTTGATTGATTGCCTGTTTTACAAAAACTATCTTCTGTGATGTGATGCTGGCTCGTTCCTTGATCACAATTCACTCCCAGGACTTTGCCTTGTGACCATTTTTTAAGCACGTTTCGCTTCGATACCACTTATTGGTCCTTTGGTTTCTATTTTATTCATCACTTTGAATCCCGATGATGAAAGTAAATTATAAAATTCATCTTCTGTACGCATAATAGTACCGCACATAGCGAGCAAATTTAGGCTGTTCACACCGATAAGTGGGGATATTTCACCCGGAGGGAACATAAAATCAACAACCATCAACCTGTCTTTAGCTGTCATGGCTTGGTAACAGTTATTCAGAATTTTAATGGCATCATCATCCTCCCAATTAAGGAGAACGCGAGAGATTAAGTAAAGATCGCCACCACCGGGAACTGACTCAAAAAAGTTTCCTCCCACGATTTGACACCTATCTTTAACTCCCGCCACTTCTAAAAACTGATTGGCACCGACAACAACATCTTCGCGATCGAACAAAATCGCTTCCATCTTGGGATTTTTATTCAGAATAAAAGCTGTTAATGTTCCAATGTTACCTCCCACATCCACAATTGTCTTAACGTCTGAAAAATCGTAAGCTTCAAAAAGTGGAAGAATCCACTCCCTGGTTGTCTCCTTCATCCACTCATTGAAATTTATGGCTGCCTCAGAATTCTGCTTAAGATAGCTATATACACTCATCTTGAAAGTCTTGTCAAATGAGCATTTTCCTGTTTTTACACCGTAAAGTAAATTCCCCCATGCCTGATACCCTTCATTACCATTACCCAGAATCGTACCTCGTAAAGAATCAGAAGTACCACTTAGCAGGTATTTTCCCATAGGATTTAACTTAAACTTGTCATTTTCCACAGAAAAGATACCCATGCTTACCAGCAGGCGCATCAGATGATAAATACTAATAGAATTTGCACTGGTAGCTTTGGCAAGTTCATCGGCAGTTTGAGAACCGTTACTCAGAATATCTGCAATTCCCAGTTTAGCTGCCACAAAAAGAGCTTGGGTTCTTTTATACCCATAGATTATTTCTAGTAGCGCTGACGATGAACTTTTACCTTCAGCTTGGGCATTCTCTGTATATAAAGCCATGTGTTTTTCTTGTGAAGTTATCTGTAAAGATTTAGAGGAAGCGTGCGATCGCAATGAAATGGTAAATTAACCCGTAAAAGTGTTTTTTAGAGTATCTACGTAGTAGACGGCCAGCTTTTAGCAGTTACACATTGACAATGAAGGCAATGTGTCAAATTTTTAGACTAGACATAAAACTTTGTTGCTTTGATGTATTTAAGCTAACTTACAGATTTTTATTTTTGACAGTCTCACCTTTCAAGAGAATGCGATTCTCAGAATCATTACACGATACTCAGAGAGTTGTCAAGAGTTAGTACAAACTTTTTTACAATCAAAAATTTGTAGCGTAATATACATGAGTACAGTTTCTACGAATGAACTAAAATACTTAGTTCCGGTGGTTTTAAGAGCAGTTGGGTGTTCAAAAGCATGAGTTCTGAAAGAGCAAGGGTCAGCGCTCCGGATGAAGACGCGATCGCCTGCGCCCACTTGAAAGCGAGAGTTATCCATTTTTATTCTTTCCTTGCGAGCGTTGTTTTTGCTTTTGGCGATTGATAGCTTGTTTTTGTTTTTTGATGTGGTCTCGATTTTCTGAAACTGAGGATTCTTCGCTTTCTTCCTGACTTAAATATTTAGCCAAAGAGCTGATGGTTGGATATTTAAACATCTGAATCATTGAAACATCTCTGTCCACCACTTCGCACAGTTTGCTATGAGCCTGAGCCATCAATAATGAATGACCGCCTAGATCGAAGAAATTATCATCGACACCTACTTTTTCTAAGTTTAATACCTGTTGCCAAACCGTAGCGATAGCTTGTTCGAGTTCAGTTTGGGGTGCAATATAAGTTGTTTCCAACTGTGAGTTAATAGCATCTGGAACTGGTAGCGCCAGAGAGTCTCTTTTACCATTGGAGATCAGCGGTAAGGCATTCAAAAACACAAAGCTGGAGGGGATCATATAGTTGGGCAGTTTCTGCTTGAGAAAATTGCGTAAACTTCTTACTCCTGTGCGTTGCAAAACTTTCCAGAAACCCTGAGTTTCCAGAAGATACGCTATGCTGTGTTGAAAAATATTTTGTTCGATCTCACTCAAAGCTAACTCAATCCCTGCTTGGTTTCCGCGACACCAAGCCACAGTGCCCTCCAACCCTAGCTCCTCATCAGAACCAGGCAGATGTAGCCGCAGGCGGACAGTTTGACCGGGCTGACAACTATCTGGTACGCCCACTAAGCCGACACCACCGATAGAGATGTCTTCGGTGCGAAGTTCCAATGCTGAGTGACCGTCAAATTCTGCCAGACATTCGCTCTTGAAGGGAGTACGTTCTGGTGTGAGGTTAGAAACAATATAAGCTACTAAGCGCTGGTTGCCGATCGCATCCTCTCGCTTCATAACTACGGACTCCCGCACATCCGGGTGTTGGCTCAATATCGCTTCGATCTCGCCCAGTTCGATTTCTAATAAACGATCGTCTGCACCTACTTTCTCCGGGTGTAAAACTTGTTGCCAAACAGTAGTAATAATTTGCTCTAGATCGGTTTGGGGTGCAACATAAGTTGTTTCCAACTGTGGGTTAAAAGTATCTGGCTCTGGCAGCGCCTTGCGGTCTATTTTGCCATTGGGTGTCAGCGGCAAGGCATTCAAAAACACAAAGCTGGAGGGGATCATATAGTTGGGCAACTTCTGCTTGACAAGATTCCGTAAACTCCCGACCGCTGTGCGTTGCAAAACTTTCCAGAAACCCTGAGTTTCCAGAAGATACTCTATACTGTGTTGAAAAATATTTTGTTCGATCGCGCTCAGAGCCAACTCAATCCCAGCTTGATTTCTCCGACACCAAGCGACAGTTCCCTCCAACCATAGCTCCTCATCGAAACCAGGCAGATGCAGGCGCAGGCGGACGGTTTGACCGACCTGACAACTATCTGGTACGCCCACTAAGCCGACACCACCTAATGAGATGTCTTCTGTACCAAGTTTTACTGCCGGGTTCCCGTCAAATTCTGCCAGACACTCACTCTTGAAGGGAGTACGTTCAGGTCTGAGGTTGGAAACAACATAAGCTACTAGGCGCTGATTGCCGGATGTATCCTCCCGCTTGATAACGACAGACTCCCGTACCTCCGGGTGTTGGCTCAATACCGCTTCAATCTCTCCCAGTTCGATGCGGAAGCCGCGAATTTTCACTTGCTGGTCGATGCGACCCAGGAATTCGATATTGCCGTCGGGTAGGTAGCGGGCTAAGTCCCCAGTTTTGTAGAGGCGATCGCTCGGCTTATCGCTGAAGGGATTGAGAATAAAGCGCTCGGCAGTTAGTTCGGGTCGGTTGAGGTAGCCCCGTGCCAGACCATCACCGCCAATATAAAGCTCTCCTGGGACACCGATAGGAACAAGCTGTAAATGGGTATCGAGCAGATACACCTGCGTGTTGGAGATCGATCGTCCAATAGGAATAGAATTCTCTATCAGATTTACCTCTGTTATTCGGTAGCAGCAGGTAAAGGTGGTGTTCTCTGTCGGGCCATAACCATTAATCAACTGGCATCCTTTTAGTTCTTGTATCACCTTTTGTACGTGAGGTACAGATAATATATCGCCCCCCGCTAGTAGTTGACGCACCTGTTTTAAGTCTTCTAAATGTTCGTCCACCATGATGTGAAATAATCCAGCGGTGAGCCACAGCGTCGTGATCTGGTATCCCCAAATAGCCTCTCCTAACTCCTGCAAAGATGGTGTATGAGGGGGCATGATTACCAAACGTCCCCCATTGAGCAGGCTGCCCCAAATCTCCAAAGTCGAAGCATCAAACGAGATGGGAGCCAATTGTAGAAATACTTCTTCTGCACTCAGGTTGACATAGTTGGTGTCTTTAACTAACCGTACTACCCCCTGATGGATGACGCTAACCCCTTTGGGTATCCCGGTAGAGCCTGATGTATACATTACATAGGCTAAATTATCATGTATTACTTGAGGTGAAGGGTTTTCCTCGCTCTGTCGCTCAATGACTTCCCAGTCTGCATCCAGGCAAACGACACGCGCTTGGTGCGGAAGAGATTCGACCAACCGCGTCTGAGTCAGCAGCACAGGCACAGAGGCATCTTCTAGCATGAAGGCCAAGCGCTCTTTAGGATATGTCGGGTCTAGCGGTACATAAGCTCCACCAGCTTTGAGAATACCCAAAATTCCCACGATCATTTCTAGTGAGCGCTCTACACAAATGCCTACCAGTACCTCTGGCCCTACACCCAAATTGCGGAGATGATGTGCTAACTGATTTGCTCGTTGATTCAGCTTTTGATAGGTAAGTTGCTGATCTTCAAAGACTAGCGCGATCGCATCAGGCGCGAGCTCCACCTGCTCTTCAAATAACTGGTGTATGCACGCATCTTTGGGATAATTGGTCTGAGTATGATTCCACGCCACCAACTGCTGCCGCTCAAATTCAGTTAAAAGAGGCAACTCGGCAATTTTCTGCGCTGGGTTAGCAACGATTCCTTCCAGCAGAGTTTGGAAATGTGCGATCGTTCGAGAAATCGTGCTAGCTTCAAACAAATCTGTGTTGTACTCAATACGACCAATGATGCCCTCCGGTCTTTCCTCTACATCCAAAATCAGGTCGAATTTCGCCGTATCGGTCTGGATATCCAGATAACTCACATTCCAACCCTCAGTCAAAGATGGTATTAGAGGTTGAGGAGCAAACGCCACTTGGAACAAGGGGTTTTGGCTGAAGTTTCGGTCTGGTTGCAGTGTTTCTACCAGTTGTTCAAACGGTACATCTTCATGAGCATAAGCTGCCAAAGTTACTTCCCGCACTCTAGAGAGTAGGTCTTGGAAACTAGGGTTTCCTGACAGATCGGTACGCAAGACTAGGGTATTAATAAAAAACCCAATTAACTTGTCTATCTCTGGTCTGTTGCGACCCGCACTGAAAGTACCCAACACAATATCTTCTTGTCCAGAGTAGCGATAGAGCAAGGTCTTGAATGCCGCCAGCAGGGTCATATAGAGCGTGACTCCTTCCTGCCGAGAAAGAGCCTTGAGTGCTTCTGTCAGGTTTTTGGATAGGCTCAAACGTTGCCTTTTACCCCGAAAAGTTGGAATAGGCGGTCGGGGACGATCTAATGGCAGTTGTAGTACAGGCAAATCAGCTAGCTGTTGCTTCCAGTAGTCTAAATGACTTTCCAGAATTTCTCCTGTAAACCACTGTTGCTGCCAAACAGCAAAGTCGGCATACTGTACGGGTAATTCTGGGAATACTAGAGTTTTGTCATTACAAAAAGCTTCGTAGAGTGCCGCTAGTTCGGGAAGAAATACATTATATATAGAAACACCGTCCATGACGATGTGATGGAATGTCAGGAATAATCTGTATTCTTCATCTGATAGCTGCATTAAAGTAGCCCGCAGCAATGGGGCAAAAGTTAAATCAAATGGTTGTTTTGTCTCTATCGTTGCTAACCGTAAAGCTTCTGCTTCCCGTTGGCTTACAGGTAATTGCCTCAAATCTACAAACGCTAGATTGAAAGTATCGATAGGTGGAGCGATAACTTGAATTGGCTGTCCATCCACTGTAATGAAGCCTGTTCTCAAACTTTCGTGACGCTTGATAATTTCGTTGAGAGCTTTTGAAAGAGAATTAACGTCAATAGCACCGGGAAAACGAATCGTGCAGGGTTCGTTATAAACAGGGGTATCAGGTGCCAATTGTGATAGGAACCACAATTGTTGCTGGTTCCATGAAAGAGGCAAGTTTTGGTTCCTAGAAACTGCTTGGATGGGGGTAGCTTGCAAGTGAACCTTTTCCGAATCGCTTTCTGAAATGCGCTGCGCTAGTGAGGCTATGGTGGCAGATCCAAACAAGCTACCCACAGGCAATTTTAGTTTGAATGTGTTGCGTAATCGGCTGTCGATCTGGATCGCCAGTAAGGAATGTCCGCCCAATTCCAAAAAATTGTCGTAAATGCCAACTCGTTCTATTCCCAGCACTTCAGCCCAAATTCCTGCTATGATTTCTTCGATCGGGGTGCGAGGTGCTACATAATTTTCTTGCAAATCGGGTCTGGAAGTGTCTGGTGCAGGTAGAGAACGGCGATCGATTTTGCCGTTGGGGGTAAGCGGTAGTGCCTCCAACATGACAAAGCGATCGGGCATCATATAATCTGGCAGTTTTTCTTGCAGGAAATTGCGGAGATGCGGTATCAACTTTTGGGCAACATTCCTCTGTAATGGTCGATTGGCGTAGTGGTTCCAAGGTTTGAGGGGAATAGTATTTTCTTGGGTAAATACTATCTTTTGATTTTCAGCTACTTGTGTTGTGGAACGATGTCTAAAAACTGCATCATAACGGCCAGAAGCACTGGTTTCTAACCAGCTAATCTCAATTTGGCAATCTACTTCTTGACCTAATAGCCAAAGTTCTTCAGGATCTATTCCAAGTGGACATTGTTTTTGTAAACTCTCACGCCATTCTCTGACAGTTTCTAGCCCTGAGTTAGTGTTTAGCCATTGGATAGTTTTGATTTCTGTGTCTAAACGTGCGTTGGGGACTTGTCGCAAACCGAGTATTTCCGACGAGTTTGTTTGTAGTAATTGGCGAATGGATGAAATTGTCCAATCGGGTTGCCAGTCTAACCATTCGATCTCTTTGGTGACAGAAACTGGTTCTCCGATATGCAGAATTACATCGTAGCGAAATCGAGTTAATTCATTGTGTTGAATACCACGCTTTGGCAGAATTTCGACATGACTGATTTGTGGTAGATGTTGTTTTAAAGCGGTGAAAAAAGCTGGATCAATGACCAATTCTTCTTCTTGTGCCATTAGCGATCGCACTGTGGAAAGTAATTGCGATCGCTCCATTTCTGGGGATGCCCTATATAATTGCACGGAGGCATGATAAGCTTCCAGGAGCAGCAGACTCCGCAGATCCCCTAAGAAAATATTCCCGCCACTGCGGACTGCATTCACTGCACCTTCTAGGACTTTCAACAAATACTCAATGCTGGGGAAATGCTGAATTACTGAGTTGATGACGATCGTATCGAGGCTGTCTGCTTCTATACCCTCAAAGTTGTCTGCCGTCCTTTCTAAAAGTGTGACATTCTCTAATCCCGGCACCGACATCTTCATCTGTTCGATATAGCGCAGTGCTTGTGGGGACAAGTCCGCAGCCGAGTATTGAGTGCAGTGAGGAGCAATTCGAGATAGTAATAAACCTGTTCCGCAACCGATTTCTAGAACGGATTGGGGTTGCAATTGGAGAATGCGATCGACAGTATGCTCTACCCAGGAGCGCATCTCGTTTTCTGGGATAGGATCGCCTGTGTAGCTACTGTTCCAGCCGATAATATTAAAGGTTTGGTTTTGATGGGTAGGGGTCTGGCTATAGGTATTATCGTAGAGCGATCGCCACTGCGAAATGAGTTCGGTATAGCTGTCTAACTCTGGCTCAGACGATAAAGAATTTTGTGGCTTTCCAACCACATAAGCCACGAGACGTTTGTTACCAGGCACATCTTCTCGGACTATGACAACAGCATCTCCCACATCAGGATTTTGCCTGAGTACCGCTTCAATCTCGCCCAGTTCGATACGGAAGCCGCGAATTTTCACCTGGTTGTCGATGCGACCGATAAACTCGATGTTTCCATCGGGTAGATAACGACCGAGATCGCCTGTACAGTATAGGCGATCGCCTGTATGAGGATTAGTGATGAAGCGCTGACTGGTTTTTTCAGGATCTCGCCAATAACACCTAGCTAGACCGATACCTCCGATGTAGAGTTGCCCTAGTTCCCCCTCCTGACATGACTCCATTGCTTCGTTCAGTACGTAGAAATGCTGGTTGGTCATAGCCCGACCGTAAGGGATGCTTTTCCATTCCGGGTCAACGTTGGCGATCGGATATAGGATAGACCAGATGGAAGCCTCGGTTGCACCTCCTAAGCTAATGACAGCAGGGGTTGAAGATTGGTCTAAACTTTCTTCGGACACTAGCCTAGAGGTCAAATCTTTGATTCGATCTGGCAAAGTTGGGGGTATCCAATCGCCGCTGAGAAGGACTAATCGCAGAGATGATGGCAGGGTTTTGCTATTACTAGCAGCATCATCCACAAGCATCTGCATCAATGGCGGTGCTGAGTCCCAGAGGGTGACTTGTTCTTGCGTCATTAGATCGAGCCAGTGAGCTGGATCTGGGGTTGCGGTCGTTTTGGGGATAACAACAGTTCCTCCCGCAGCCAGCAAGCCGAAAATATCATATACAGATAGGTCGAAGCTGAGGGAAGATACAGCTAAGACGCGATCGCCTGCTCCAACTTCAAAGCGATCGTTAATATCAAGAAGCGTGTTAACTGCACCGCAATGCTCGATCGCAACTCCTTTGGGTTGACCAGTAGAGCCAGATGTGTATATTACATAAGCTAAATTATCCCTTGCCACCTCTGTTTCAGGGTTTTCTTTGCTGAAGCGAGCGACTATTTTTGAATTCCCATCTAAACAGATAACATGAGCTTGGTGTTCGGGAAGAGAATCGACTAAATGCTCTTGTGTAAGTAAGACTGGCGTTTGGGAATGTTCTAACATGAATGCCAGTCTATTTACTGGATAATTCGGATCTAGTGGTACATAAGCTCCCCCAGCTTTGAGAATACCTAATAGACCTACAATCATTTCTAGCGATCGCTCTACACAGGCTGCAACCAATACCTCTTGCCCGACACCCAGAGTCTTCAGATAATGCGCCAACTGGTTAGCTTGGGAGTTTAGATCCTGATAGGTTAGCTGCTGCCCTTCAAAAATTACGGCAATAGCGTCAGGCGATCGCTTTACTTGGAACTCAAATAGCTGGTGGATACACGCATCCTTTAAATTACCTAGCATTTTATTCTTCCTTAGATCGAGCAATACTGAATTTTTGCACCCTTCGCGTAAGTATTGTTTTGCAATATTACGCCAGACCCAACACACTGAAATTCTTCCAGTAAAATTTTCTTATATAGCGTTTAATAATCTAGTATAAGCCTATACATTCAATGGCTGACCTCGCTAGATTTTTGTTGTTTCATCTAAAGTTTCTTACAATATTCTAAACACTTTTGAATGGCAACGGTAGAATCAGGGTTTGGGACTCCAAACTCACCGCGTAGGCGTAGCCAGCCGAAGGCATCGTCAACATTAAAATGACGGTTTCAGCCGTTTCTCTAAGAAACTGTCCGAATTATTGTTTTTATATCTGTTTAAAAAATATTGCAGTGATCTACGTCACTATGTTCTTCATCTTGAAGCAACCAAGATTTACCAAATCTTTTTAAGATATAAGTTACAGTCATAAAAAAATGGGTAAAATATAGAAGAGCAATAAAAAAGAAATGTAAACTCCCAATTGATACTCGTAAAAATTACTATCCATTTTTGCGGAGGAACAATATGTCTAAACTTCCCTTAATTATTTCTGATGAAACCCTCCGGGATGGCGAACAGCAAGCTGGTCTTTTCCTCCCTTACGAAACTAAAAAAACTTTAGCTAAGCTCATCAGCCAAACCGGAGTTCATCAAATAGACATAATGCCAGCAGTTCACGAAACTGAAGAACATTTACTAAAAACCTTGGTGGCAGAAGGTAATGGGAGCATTATGATGGCTGCCACAATGGTTGGCAAACAATTTATCGACCAGGCTTTAGCCTGCGGAGTAGAACGAATAATTCTCTTCTATGCCGTTTCAGACCGTCTTTTGCTTTTAAGAGATGCAGAAGTTCGCAATTTAGTAGCGTCCCCAGAGAAAATAGAGGATGACAATCTCCCTAATGCACTTGTCCACCGCGTTCGCCAGAATATGATTAATAAAGTTTTGGAAAATCTGCGTTACGCGACGAGTGCAGAAGTTGGTTTAAAAGTAGAGTTTGCTGCCGAAGATGCCAGCCGGGCCGAGTTTAACTTTTTAGTGGATTGCATTCGCTCATTCCAACCCTACATCGAACACTTTGTCCTTTGCGACACAATGGGAATCCTCACTCCAGAAAAGACTTATGTATGGGTGCACGACCTCATAGAATTGACCAATAATACAGCATTGGGAGTGCATTTTCATAATGACTTAGGCATGGCTCTCGAAAATACCATTCAAGCTGTCATCGCCGGATCTTCAATGATTTCTGGGACATTTTTAGGTATCGGCGAACGGGCAGGAAATATCCCACTAGAGCAAGTTTTAAATGGACTGAGATGGCGCTTTGGAATAGAAGTAGATGGTATTGATTATGAAGCCCTCACTCAAGTAACAAACTATCTCGATTCTCTAGGAGTTCGTCCCGCTCCCCCTTACTCTAAAGCTGCCCTTCGTCACGAAAGCGGCATTCATGTAAATGGCTTTTTACGCGACCCAGATAGCTACCACATTTTTCCTTACGCCTCACCAGAAATTTGGTTTGGAAAATGCAGTGGAGCCAGCAATTTTCAGTACCTTTTTGAGAAGCAATTAAATCAGCCTCTCTCCCCTCAAGAATATAACCGAATGCGAGATAAAATTAAATCTTTTTCCATCCAAGAGGAGCGATGTTTTTCGCCTGAAGAGATAGTTGAGCTATTCAAGCAAGGATTTTTTAATGACTAAGCCATATCGCGTGGTAGCTCTCCCCGGTGAAGGAATCGGACCAGAAGTAGTAGATGCTTCTTTAAAGGTTCTCCAGCATTTAGCACAACTAGAAGGATTTTCTCTAGTTATAAACGATGCCTTAATCGGACAACCTGCCTTCAATAAATTTGGAAATTTTTTCCCCGCACAAACGGCACAAATATGCGAAGGGTCTGATGGAATTTTGTTCGGAGCAGTGACAAAGGGTGGTATTCTCGAACTTCGCCAACACTTCGACTTCTTTACCAATCTTCGCCCTGTGCGTCCCTTTGAAACTTTATTGAATAAATCTAGCCTCCAGCCCCAAAAGATTCAAGGACTCGATATATTGTTTGTTAGGGAATTGGTAAGCGGAATATATTTTGGCCCATCGGGACGAGAGCAAGACGATAATGGCTCTTATGGCTATCACACAATGAAATACTACGATTGGCAAATTCGCCGCATTGCTAGAGTTGCTCTCCAAAAAGCTAAAGAACGCCGAGGGTTACTCACCGTCGCCCACAAGGAAAATGCTCTCCCACAAATACCTTGGAGCCGTTTAGTGCAGGAGGAAGCTAAGCATTTCCCTGATGTTCTAGTCGAACCTATGTTAGTAGATAACTTAGCAATGCAACTCGTAGTCGAGCCGAAGCGATTTGATGTTATTCTGGCTGGGAATCTATTTGGGGATATTCTCAGCGATATCGGAGGGGCATTAGTAGGTTCCATAGGGTTATTACCCTCTGCTAGTATTAACGAGGGAGGATTCGGCCTTTATGAAGCTATACACGGTACAGCACCAAATATTGCTGGGATGGGTATTGCTAATCCTTTAGGAACGATCGGGGCTGTTGTATTAATGCTCCAACAATGGGGAGAAACCAATGCTGCTACTCGCCTAATTCAATCGATAGAAAGAGTTTTAGCTTTGGGCTACCGCACGGCTGACTTAGCCCCCCAAGGTCAAGAAATCTTGGTGAACACAAAAACTTTAACTGAGCTTATAATTCAACAGATTTCTGAGCTAGTTTTAGCAAATAATGAGTAAGAAAACTTATGAAAACCGAACCAAAAGTGTTGAAGCTTGGGGATAATATTAATACAGACGATATTATACCAGCTAAATGGTGTACTACTGCTGACCCAGAGTATTTAAAACAGTATGCTTTTGAACATCTAATTGGTGAAGGAAATCTTCTGGGCTATAGTGAAATTGAAGCCGGACGCAATTTCGGCTGTGGTTCAAGTCGGGAACACGCTCCTATTGCTATTAAAGCTGCTGGTATTAGAAAAGTCCGCGCTCATTCTTTTGCGGAGATATTTTACCGAAATAGTATCAATATTGGTCTGGCTTTAGAAATTTCTTCCCAACCGCAAAATCATCCAGTAGTTGAAGCTATCATGAATGCAGGAGGTTTAATTCCCTTTAACCAAAAGCGCAAAAGAGGTGAAATTTCTATTCCTAAAAGTGCAACTTCTGTTAGGGCAATGACTATGGCAGAAAAACTTTTGGCACGCGCTTCGGGAAATGATTATGTACAGCCAGGAGAAACAGTTTTTGTTAAGGTCGATCTAGCGATGTCTCACGATGCTGTAGCTGCACCAGTTGCTAAGGTTTTTTACGTGCATTTTGGGGAAGATGCCAAACTTTGGGATGTCAACCGCGTTGTTTTAGTAGCCGATCACTTTATCCAAGTTAACGATGTGCGAGTAGACCCTAAAGCTACTTTACTATATTCGGAAATGGTGCAGTTTGCACGAGCGCAAGGTTGTCATTTATTAGATGTAGTTTCCCCTGGAGAAGCGGCGGGTATTTGCCACGTTTTACTGCCTGAAAAGGGTTTTATTCGTCCAGGTACGATTGTCGCCGGGACGGATTCTCACACTTGCACCTATGGGGCATTTGGTTGTTTTTCCACTGGTGTGGGAACGACGGATATGGCGAATATATTTGCAATGGGGGATATGTGGGTGCGAGTTCCTCCCACTCTACTTTTTCAACTTGAAGGAACTTTGCCCGAATATATTACTGCTAAGGATATTATGCTGTTTATCCTGGGCAAAATCGGCTGTGACGGTGCTGCGGCTAAGGTGATGGAATTTCGAGGCAGTATTATTGATCGAATGCCAATGGAAGAACGCATGACTTTATCTAATATGGCAATCGAGTGTGGTGCAATGTGTGGGTTAATTGCTCCTGATGCTACAACTCGCCAATATTTACAAAGCTGCGGTCAAGATTTATTTGAGGAAGTTGTTAGTGACCCGGATGCTGATTATGAAGAAATCTATCATTTTGATTTAAATGATTTAGAACCACAGGTGGCTTGTCCTCCTAAACCCGACCAAGTAGTTGCAATTAGTGAGTTAGGAGAAGTGCCTATTACTAAGGCTTTTATTGGTTCTTGCACGGGGGGGAAACTTTCCGATTTGGCGCAAGCTGCTGAGGTTCTTAAAGGTCGTCATGTAGCTCCTGGTGTGAGTCTTTTTATTGTGCCAGCTTCTTTGGAGGTGCGTCAAAAGGCTGAGAATTTAGGGTATATGCAAATATTTGAAGCGGCGGGAGCAACTGTTCTTAAATCAGGTTGTGGTGCTTGTATTAATGCTGGACTTGGGGTGTTAAATAAGGAGGAGACGGGCGTTTATGCTACCAATCGTAATTTTAAAGGGCGAAGCGGCGATCCAAGTGCGAATAACTATTTAGCTTCTCCCCGCATGGTGGCTATTTCGGCAGTTGAGGGAAAAATTAGCGATCAGCTTAGTAAGGAGAAGGTAATAGCTAATAAACTCTTGCACATCTAATTGTCCAAACCACTCTAGACTATACTCAGGGTTTTAGCTTCTAAATTATACAAGTTAAATAGGCGATCGCTCACTACCTACACGATGAAAGCAATAACACTTTTAGTCTTTCACTACCAAACTGCCCGAAGCCTCGATCATAAGCAGTTTACCATAATCAGATTTGGTATCACCTGTGTTGAGTTTCCTGCTTGATCGGAATCTCAATCACAAATTCCGCTCCCTTTCCAAGTGCTGAAATACAAGTTAGCCTACCATGATGTTTTTCCACTACAATTTGATAGCTAATAGCTAAACCCAAACCAGTACCAGAGCCAACAGGTTTTGTAGTAAAGAAAGGATCGAAAACCCTTTGGCATACTTCCTCTGTCATCCCCGCTCCATTGTCAGCAATACAAATATGCACTTTGTTACCATTGACGACACTGGTGCGAATGCAAATTTTTCCTTTTTTATTGGTCACAAGTTCTTTTTTCTCTCCTGCTACTGTAGGAGAAACCACAAATGACTCTTCTATCGCATCAATAGCATTACTGAGTATATTCATAAATACTTGGTTCAGGAAGCCGGGGTAACACTCTACACTCGGTAGATTTGCATACTCTTTAACAATTTCAATACCTCTATTTTCTGGCCTAGCTTTTAGCTGATTTTGCAACAAAAGCAGAGTGCTATCGAGTCCTTCATGGATATCTACTTCTTTCATTACCGCCTCATCTAAGCGCGAGAAATTCCGCAACGACAAGACAATCTGGCGAATGCGTTCCGCCCCTACCTGCATCGAATCAAGCAGTCGAGGAAAATCAGAAATTAAGAATTCCAGATCGACATTTTCTGCAAGGTTATTAATCTCAGGAGTTGCATTAGGCAATTGCTGCTGGTAAAGATTCAGTACTCCCAATAAGTCATGGAAATAGTCACTAGCATGGGTAAGATTGCCATATATAAAGTTAATCGGATTATTGATTTCGTGAGCTATACCAGCAACCATTTGCCCCAGACTTGACATTTTTTCCGTTTGAATTAGTTGAGTCTGTGCCGCTTGCAATTCCTGTAGAGCAAGTTCAATCTGAATTGCTTGTTCTCTCAAAAGTATATTTTTTTCTTGTAACTCTACCGTCCTTGCTTCCACTTTCTGTTCTAGGGTTTGGTTGTAATCGTCTAATTGCTCGTTAGCTGTTTTCAGCCTTTGAGTTGCAGTTTCCAATTTCCCATAAAGCATCGCATTTTTAAGGGAGATAGCTATCTGAGAAGAAAGTATTTTTAAGACTTCCAGCCGCTGAGGTGTAAAAGCACCACTTGTGATATTATTTTCTAAGTAAAGGATGCCAATTAGCTTGCCTTGATTAATAATAGGCATAGACAATATTGACTTGGGCTGTGTTTTTATAATGTAAGAATCGTTTATAAATCTTCCTGATACTGTTGCATCATTTAACACAACATTTTCTTTAGCTATTCCCACGTAGTTAATTATAGAAATAGGTATATTTTCACTGTTTTCAACTGGTGATTCACAACACCATACAACAGTATTTTTATCCACAACACCTGTAGCTTCTATCAAAAGCTTTCCATCTTTTTCTAAAATCAGAGAGCTATTAGTAGCTCCGGCATTTTCCATCACAATTTTCAGTAGCTTATCCAGCAATTTATCGAGAACTATTTCTTCAGCCAAAGCCAGAGATGCTTTGTTCACAGTAGACAAATCCAAAACCGCAGAACTTCCTCCTGTGGTCGAAGTTGTTGTCTTATTAATCTCTATACCTGTGGATTCTCGCATCAGCATCTCGGAAAATACCAAGGGATATCTAGACTCTAAATCTTTAACTTTAGCTTTAGCTCCCCAACGAATATATCCGTAGTAAGCCTGTGTTAAATAAATTTGAGCAAACTTGTCTCTACCGAGGGAGAAATAAAACTCGGCCGCTAGTTCCGAAGCTATTGCTTCTTCCTGAAAATATCCTTGTTCTTTAGCTCCCGTTATAGCTCGGTCATAATATTCCATTGCTTCTAGAATTTGCCCTTGAGTCCGTGCTTTCTCAGCCTCCACCAGTTCGTACTTATGCTGGAAGTTAAAGGGAGCAGAATCTGCCCATTGTCGCATTTTTTGCTGATTTTTCTCTACAATATCCAGGTATTGTTCTTGCTCTGAGCTTGAAGCTTTGGAATATTGAGCAAGGAGAGCCAGCGAATAATAGAAGTTGTGAGCGGCAGATACTATCATGTTCATCACACTGACAGCGTGTTCTGCTGCTAAACTGCCGCTGGCAATAGCATTCTTGGGTTCTTTAAACAGATAAAATAAAATCGTCTTTGCGAGATAGGCAATAAACAGCAAAATCAGATTGTTAGCTTCAATAAAAACAGGCAGCATTTGTGTTTCATCAAAACTATCACCCACCAACTGACATTTATCATTGGCTTCCTTTTGAAGATTTAACGTCAGTTGGTGCAACATCTTAATGTAATAAATAGAATAGTCTTGTTTTATTTTCAGCGCTAAATCAACATACTGCGTTTGTTGCTGCTCTACAATGTCTAATCGCTCCCCAGTTAAAAACAGGCTAGCGCAATAAGCAGTAGCACTATAGCCAGCATATTCTATATCTCCAGTTTCCAGTCCACTTTGCATACTCTCTTGAAGCGGTTGTAATGCGTAATTGAGATGCGCTTTCCAGGGTCTAATCAAACCGTTAAATAAACTGTAAACTTTACATTTAATAAAGTTGGTATCAAACTTATCTAATAGCTTTAAACCTAGCTGACTTGCATGATATGCTGTATCTATGTCGCCACTGTTCGCGTACACAATCACACCATAAAAAGCATAAGTAAAAGCGCTTAATGCTGAATAACCGTGTTCAACACAGAGATTGATCTGAGCCAATACAATCAGGGGCACAATCTCAGGCTTGGTAGTGTAAGCAGGAGAAACAAGGGACATTAGTATCCTTAATACTGCTATTTTGTAAGGATCGGTCATCTCTGGGATATTGTCTAAGTCCGTGAGCTTGGGCAACTCAACCAGAAAACCCCCATCGCCTTCGTCATTTGATAAGGAAACACCCAGCATACCCAGCACTTCCAGCCCAGTATCGATGGCTTTTAACATTTGGTTTTGAGCCATATAAAACTGGATTTGTAACTCATATACTTTCACTCTTTCGAGCAGGGTGTTAGCTTGTTGTAGAACAACTTCTGCAAGAGCTGCTGACCTTTCGTAATTGGTATTGAGATATTCCGCTTCTACGGCTTCTACATAAAGTGCAAGTGTCAGATCGTAGTTACTCTGCCAACTGTTTTCTGCTAAGAGGTTTAATCCTACTCTTAATTGCATGACAGCAGCTTCATAAGCTGAAGCTGCTTTGGCTTTTCGACCAGCCATTAAATTTAATTGAGCAAGCTGGTATTTTTCTGCTTGCTCGGTAATGAATTCTACTCCCACATTTAGCTGGCTAACAATATCAAAGACATTTTCTTCTAAAGCTTCTTGATTTGTATTCTGTAACAGTAGTTGACCGATTTTTAGGTGGGTAGCTTTTTGCTGCTTAGTAGGAATTAGAGAATAAGCCGCTTGTTGCACCCGGTCATGCAAAAATCTGTAAGATACTTTGTAAGTATTAATTTCTAATTGCGATCCTTGACTATTGGCTATTGTCAAAGACTCATTCCCCTTGCACAGTAACGGTATTTTGTAAGCACTTTCTCCAAAGGGCAAAATTAGACCAGTCTGAAGCCCATCCCATAAAGCAGATGCCGTTTCTGATATAGATTTTTCACTTACTATTGCCAAAACATCTAAATTAAACCTGTTGCCAATACAAGCCGCTAACTTTAAAACTTTCTGGGTGTCGGAAGGCAGTTTTAGAATATTTCTGGCTATGAGTTCGACGACATTATAATCTGCGATCGCAATACTTTGAATCTGGCTCATATCCCACTGCCATTTGCCAAGGCTGAAGTCGAATTTCAACAGTTTTTCGGCGTAAAGGGATGTGAGCAGTTGAGTGAGAAAAAAGGGATTACCTTGAGTTTTATTGAAAACTAGCTCAGCTAATAACTTGCACTTTTCTATTTCATCGTTATTGTTTTTAGCAAGCAAACTTTCTTCCTCAGTTTCTCCCTTTTGCTCCGAAACATAAGCAAGAGGGGAGACTGCTGATGAGCCGTTGTCACCCAAGGTGTCAGCAACTAATTGATTGACTGTACTAAGTGTCAACGGTTGCAGAATAATATTATTTACGATCGATCCCGATGAATAAATACTATCTAAGGTCTGCATTAACGGGTGAGTTGGGCTGACTTCGTTATCTCGATAGGCTCCAATTACTAATAAATATTGGCTATCTTTGTCAGTTAGCAGCACATGAATCAATTTTAAGGAAGCAGAATCTGCCCACTGTAAATCATCTAAAAATAGAACTAGCGGATGTGCTTTTTGAGTGAAAATATGAATGAACTGTTTAAAGGCCAGATTAAAACGGTTTTGTGATTCGCTTGCCCCTAATCGAGAAACTTCAGGTTGCTCGCCAACGATCAATTCCAATTCGGGAATAACGTCAATTATAACTCTAGTATTTTGACCTAACTCATTTAAAATCTGCTGTTTCCAAAAGTCAATTCTTTCAGAGTTTTCTGTTAACAATTGCCGAATTAGTTCTTCAAAAGCTTGAATTAAGGCTCCATAGGGAATATTCCGTTTAAACTGGTCAAACTTCCCTGATATAAAATAACCTCTTGCTCCGACAATGGGTTTGTGGACTTCATAAACTAAGCAAGATTTACCTATGCCTGAGTAGCCGGAAACTAGCATAATCTCCGCTTTTCCCCTGCTAACTCTGTCAAAAGCATCCATTAGATTGGCTACTTGTGTTTCTCTGCCATAGAGTTTTTGGGGAATTGAAAATTTACCTGACTTATCACGCTCGCCCGGAATGAAGTTACCAATTGTTCCCGTTTGTTGCAATTGATTTAGACATTGTTCTAGATCTGCCTTAAGACCATAACCACTTTGATATCTATCTTCAGCAGTCTTGGCTAGTAATTTCATCACAATGTCAGAAATTGCTTTGATAATCGCGCGATTTTTGATTTTAGAGTTGAGATGTTCCTGCGTGACTTCTAATCCGCTATTTTGCTCTTTTAACTCCATAATCTCCCAAAGTGGGACAGGCTGTTTAGCAATATGACAGTGAACTAATTCCATTGGATCTGTAGTCTTAAATGGCAGTTCACCACACATCATTTCATAAAATGTAACCCCTAAAGAATAGAAATCAGTGCGGTAGTCAATTGAGCGATTCATTCGCCCTGTTTGTTCTGGCGATATATAGGCTAGGGTTCCTTCTAGTAAAGTGGGATGACTGAGTGTTTGCGTCTCTCTAGATAATCGCGTGGCAATGCTAAAGTCGGTAATTTTTACTTCGAGGGTATTAGGAGTGATGATGATATTGGTGGGCTTGATATCTTTATGAATAATTTTATTGTCATGCAATTTACCAAGAGTGTCTGCTAACTGAATAGCAATTGATAAAAACTCTTTAAGTTCCAGTTGGCGCTGGCTCAAAAACTTTTTGAGGGCTTCTCCTTTTGAATCTTCTAATATTAATGCCAGACCATTACGATGGTTTTCTAATCCGTGGGGCTTGACAATCCCTTCTAAATTAAGATTTCTAGCAATTTCATATTCATGTCTCAATTGCATGATTTCTTCGAGAGTAGGATATTCTGCTCTCAAAAGCTTGATGATGACAGCCTGTCCATCTTCTTTTCTCTGGGCACGATAGACTACTGTATTCAAACCCTCGTTAATTTTTTCTATTAGTTTGTATTTGATCTTGATACTCATATAATTTTTACCTATCTTAACAAGGGTTGTAAGGGATAATGTGTTAGAATATACCGTATTCAAACTCAAGCTTATATTCTTGAGAATTTCTGGAGAATAGAGTCTTACAGTTTTATGGTTAACAACAGTTGTAATATAAAGTATAGTAACTTAATTTCCATCTAGTTGAAATCCGTAATTTCCACATTCTTTGCTACTCTTACTTATGCTAGTACAATTCCCTAAGTAAGTAAGTAGGTAGGCGTTGATAGGTACAAGTGATGCTGGGAAAGCACTCAGCAAAGGTGGGCTGGATCGAAAGGAGAAGCCAAAACCTATCCAAGAGGAGTGGGGAAAGAAATATTACAATCCCTCACCCAACTAAAAAGACAAGAACCCTGAAACTCGCTGCTTCACAAATTACAATAATTAGGGTGGCCCCCTCAACAACTTGACCCTGGATGCGATCGCCAGAAATTACCCTCCTAAATCGACCCCAATCAGCCCCCATTTGTGTCCTCAGAGTTCTTGCTTCCGTAGTGTCTGACCCCTCTTCCTACTGCTTATAAATACGCTCTAGTAACCAAAGGGCGGCAACAATACCGATAAAGTGGGCAAAAATAGCGTGGGTGTTAGCCAGTACCACAAAAATATCGAGGGGCTGGATGAACTGGTTAAAATTGATATTGGGGTTGTATAAAGCTTGTGGCTGAGCCAGAGATTTAGCTAACAGCGTGCCGCTGATCGCTTCTGCTCCTAGTATAGTCAGAAACATCCCCACCGTATTGCTCATGAGGGCCAATCGTACTGCTTGAATCGTGTCAGCCTTCTTGGGGCGGGTAGTAGTACTGGGCGATCGCAATTCTCTGGACAAGCGAGTGTAGCGGAAAGCTCGATAAACACTATAAGCTAGTACCCCTAGCCCGCAAATCGCAAAAAATAAACCCCCACCAGTACCAGGATTTGTTGAACGCGCACCAGAAGCCGCACTTGGCAAAGCAAAGGGGATAGCAAATAGCAAAATCAGCGCCGCAACTACTGATAGCACTGATTGCGCCCAAAAGCAAACCCACCCTACATTACGAAGGGCAGAAGCAACTCGCTGCACAGCAGGCGGAAGTGACGAAAAGGACTCTAACTGATTTGACATATTTCGAGTTGATGGGAGCTATTAGGCTGAATTTAGAACATTTTTCTAACCAGGGAGGCTTGACGGCAGGTTAACCCTCTTTACACAATAGACATAAATGTTGAAGAATTGTAACTAAACAAGCTAGTTTAAACTTAACTAGCATTACGTCGCGAGGTACCGCAAGCAATGTCGCAACTACAACCCACCACTACTCCCAAGCTGGAACAGCCAAAGTTTGGCTTCAACGACTACGCGGAACGCCTCAATGGTCGAGCCGCGATGGTTGGTTTTACCCTAACTCTGATTATCGAGTATTTCACTGGACAGGGATTACTCTCTTGGCTAGGTCTTAACTAAATTTTAGCAATGGCTAAGGTGTGCCCCTACCTAACCCTTGGGGTTAGTCTGGGAAACTTGCCAGGGTTTCAGGGACGCTAGAGAACCGAAGCAGAAGGCAAAAGCTAGAAGGTAGAAGGGATTTAGTTATCTAGAAGGGTAGAAAGTTAAAAGACTTATTCCTCATACTTTTCCACCTTTTTTTAACTGGTGAGTTATTCCTACCATTCTGCTCTAGTCAAGGGCAGCAAGCGTTCTTCACCGCGATCGCCTCTAGGATTTAGTTAGAATAGACATTAGCGAGAACAACTTCAAAGAGTTCTGTATCTAAGAGTGAAATTCTCGCCAGTGAAAATTATCGCCGTCGCCAGATGTCGGAGGTAAAATTTTGTAGCTCAAGAGCTTGGCAATTTGGTCGCGCTCTCCTACAATTCCCCAAGGTGAGGATATAAAGTTAAATTCGGGTAGCCTTTGAGCTAGAAAATCCCGAACTTTCCGCCAACTCTAAGTTTTAGAGATCGTAGATAAACAGAACTGAGTAAACCGCGATGAATGTTTCATGGCAGCGCATTTTAAAATCAGCTTACCGCAGGGAGCCTGTCACCAGCTTTGTGATTACAGTAGGGGCTGTTGATGCCGCGATCGGCGGTATGGCCGCGAGTGGGTCGTTATTAGCTTTTGGACTCGGTACTGCTAGCGTGGCGATCGCTCTCCGTTGGTGGCAACTCCACAGTTCCTCTATCGAGCAACCGGCCCCAGCCCCAGAATATTATCTCCCTCCTCATTCTTCTAGACCTCAGTTGCCGATGCTGAATGTGTCTAAGAAAAATCCTCCGTACTAAGGGAATTTGGGGTTTATCGAGATTATCTATGGGTAATAAAATCCATCGGTGAACCCATCCCTACCACACTGGTCGATCGTGATGACCTTGTATAGAGTTGAATTAATTAGGACTTGCTGAATGAGTGAGAAAAGTAAACAGTCAATCAATCTACAGTAATGAACCTTTCTACCTGGTTAAGACAGGTTTTTTGTGTGTTTTTATATCACCAACCGAAAATCACACCTATTTACGGTTCAATGATTATTAAAAGCTATAACTGGGCAAGCTATAGTCAACAAAAAGTTATGTTTCGCTCCCGCTTGAATTGCCCATCAAGAGCGATGCCTGCGGCGGGCTTCGCCTACGCGATTTTTCCTAACTTATTCAGCAAGCCCTAATTAGAGGCTGTGTAAAGAAAGATTAAGGTATCCGAAAAAAGCACTTTATTATCGACAAAAGACAGAACTATTCTCTATGGAAGTGATACCTTTTTACTTCATAGCAATCTTGTTTATATCGGGCTTCAACTCCTTCTATGACAGCGATTGCTAATTCACTTTTTTTGCCCAGGTGTAACATACTTGCGCCCACAAACCAGCTAATCCTTTTTCTTGCCATCGATGTAATGTTGAACACACTGTGCTTGGCGAACACTTCAAATAGTGGCTGATTTTTTCAACTCGCCACCCTTGAGCTGATAATCGCACAGCTTCAGCCCGAGCTTTCATCCTTTGAGGAATATTTTTTCCTCTTCTTAATTCCCAAAGTGTTCGCTCTTCTTCACTATCTATGTGAGCCGAAAATACATCGGGAATTTGGGCAAAGTTAAAAATGGCATGGGGGCTTCAATCGATTAATTACTTTTAGGAATCGGTTTTCTGGAGTCCTTCCTGTAATTGAAGATGGTGCTGATTTCCACTTTTCCTCCGCCCTTAGTGACAAAAGAGCGTTAATCTCCATTTCAAGGTAGTATATGGGAATAAAAAACTTTGGATAGACTTGGGCGGATTTATGTTTCAAAGCATTACTTCTCAAATAAATGGTTCTTCTTCCTTGTTGTCATATTTAGGAATAGTATTAGGCGTTACTAGCATAGCGTCTGTACTGAGCTGGCGATGGTGGAAAGGAAAGGAAACGTATAAATCGCTACAATCACTCCCTTCGCCTCCCCAATATTGGGTGTTAGGAAATCTGCCACAAATATTAGCAGCAGTAAAACAGAAGAAATTATTTCAGCAATTTTTTGATTGGAGCCAGCAGCTAGGCCCGATGTACGTCATCTGGAATGGCAGGACTCCAATTGTCATTTTAAGTAAACCAAAAGTAATTGAAGATACTATTATCAATGGGATGAAAGATGGTAGCTTAATTAGATCGAGGTAGATCCTCTGTTTGTGGAACTAACAATGAGGGTGATTTCCTCTTTTGTACTAGGTATTCCTGTAGATAGAAATAGTACCAGTCAGGAAGGACACCCCCTGGAAGTTAGCAAGGTATACGAAGCGATGTCTATTGTAGGCTATCGTTTCCTGCGACAAGCTACGGGGGAGAAAAGATGGATGAAATATTTGCCAACTCAGAATTCACGGGATTATTGGGCAGCAAGGCGGTATTTAACGGAATTTCTTACTCCCCGCGTAGACTTAGCTTTACAGATGAGAGAACAAAATCAAACTGATTTCCCACAAGTCAGTAGTTTGTTTAGGGAATCAATGTTAGTCAAAGTCGCCGCTAAAGAACCAAAATACGATCGCGAAACCTTAATATCAGAATCGATTGAACTATTAATAGCTGGAACTGACACCACAGCCCATACTTTATCCTTTGCACTTGGCGAATTGAGCTTAAATCAAAGAGTATTTCAACAAGCACGAGATATCGTTGACCAAGCTTGGGAAAAACAAAGTGGGATTAACCTAAAAAACCTCAAAGAATTGGCTTATATTCGTGCTATTATCAAAGAAACACTGCGCCTTTATTCAGTTGCCTCCGGCTCAACTTCATTGGAGGCTCAACGGGATACTCTAATTGAAGGTACAGTGATTCCGCGTGGGACAAGAGTATCCTGGTCAATGCTTGCAGCCGGAAGAGATCCAGAAGTTTATGCTAACCCAGAGGAATTTCTGCCGGAACGTTGGCTAGACAAGAATAAGGAAACAAGTTCACTGCCAATGATAGACTTTGGCTCAGGCTCGCATCGTTGTTTAGGAGAGCATCTATCAATGCTGGAAGGAACGATGATGTTAGCATTATTGGTGCGCCATTTCGATTGGGAGTTAGTCAACGGTCGTTCTTCTCTGGAACAATTACAGCAAAACCTGTTAATTTATCCGTCAGATCGAATGCCAGTGCGCTTTCGAGGGAGAAACTGAGCCTAAACCTTTCTGGCGTTCTTGGTTGTCATGTGTCGATTCACTTAACTTAGTTTTAAAGACTCAAGTTCTGACAACAAACCGATGGAAGTCTTATGAAACGCACAAGATTTTTTAATAGTCTGAGATCAAGGAAAATTGCGACGGTTTTGTTGGCTGTGGTTTTTGTGCTATTAGCTGCTTTGAAAGTTAGTGCCCAGACTGAAGATGCAAGGTTGATGGTACTCAATGACAATAAGTTGAATATCAATTCGATCGAATTTAAACGAGTTGAATATGTGGGAGAATGTGCGGGTACTGTCACATATTCTGAGGGACAAAAAGCTCGGTTTGTTTCCAGCAAAATTACGCCGGGGCCTAACAGAAGAGCGATCGTTACAAATGTAACTATGGGAATGGAAACGAACCCCTATCCTTACACTGACAGAAGTTACGATCGAGGGGAGTCTTCAGAAGATTTTGGGTTGATCTTGAGCCACAAACATAAAGGTAAAAATTTGGCAGTTTTAGAAGGTGAAAATAAGTTACTCTATCAAATTAAGGAAGATGATAAAGTAATTGAAGAGGGTTCGCTAACGGCTCAAGTTTCTGTACAAAATATGGGTGTTTTTCCACGTCAGGTAGTTTGCGAAGAAAAATTAGAATGTCGGGGTAAATCACAATGTTACGACAGTAAAGGTCGGTATAGAACTGGTACTGCTGAAAGATGTTTTACTACTAGAACCTGTAGGTGCCCGTAACTAAATATCGGGACTTAAACAAAGTCAAAACTTCAAGGTAAGGCGCAAAAGTGCGATTATCGCGTTTTTGCGCTTAAAAAGCATAACCAGCCAGAGGTATCGCTCTAATGCTGAGGTCTCGTTATTCCAGAAAATTTGAGAGATCAGGGCAAAATCCTTATCCGTAGGTTCTTTACCCAAGGTTTCAGTCCAAGATTTTCTCAATTCTTACCGTTCGTTAAGATTAATTCGATATTATGGAATTCAACCCAAACAACAATGTTGTTAAACTCTGTCTTCAAGGTATGGGCATGGAAGAAAAAGGCAAACCTGAAGAAGCAAGTAAACTGTTTCTTCAAGCCTGGAACGAAGCGACATACGACTTTGAAAAATTTATTTCAGCCCATTATGTAGCTCGATATCAAAAAGATGTTTCCGACAAATTAAAATGGCTCGAAACAGCTTTGCAGTTGGCATTAAAAATAAATAACGACACTGTTAAAAGTGCTTTCCCTTCTCTATATTCAAACATTGCCAAATGCTATGAGGACTTACACGAACCTGACAAGGCAAAAAAGAATTATGAATTAGCAACTTCGTTTAAGGATAAACCTTCTGACAAAGGCCCCTTTTATCATGGGACGAAAGCAGATTTGCAAGTGGGCGATTTGCTGACAGCCGGAGGCAGTTCTAATTACAAACTCGAACTCAAAATGAATCACATTTATTTCACAGCCCTTGTTAATGGGGCGGGACTTGCTGCTGCATTAGCAAAAGGCGAAGGACGGGAACGAGTTTATATCGTTGAACCGACAGGGGGGTTTGAAAATGACCCGAATGTTACAGACAAAAAATTTCCGGGCAATCCAACGCGCTCCTATCGCTCACTCGCACCATTAAAAATCGTTGGCGAGGTAACAGATTGGGTGAGACAAACACCTGAAGATCTCCAAAAATGGCGTGAAAAGTTGGCCAGTAACAAAGGAGAAATTATTAATTAATTTTTGAAGATAATAATTAGTGTATGAGTATGCGATCGCCCCCCAAGCCCTTGAATATTCTAGCAAGTTAAGCCGTAGATAAGCAAAAACGCGGAAATCCGCGCTCGCGTTGTACTCTGTTGGGCAAAACAAACCCCCACTTCTGCGCCGGGGCCATGTCTTGCCACGCCTACGCGACGATCTTGGAGTCTACAACCCGCATTCTACCGTTGCATATTAAAAACTGTCCGAAGTATTGATCCGAAGAAATTAAATATTAAGTCCAAATAACAAGCGGGTCATCAGTTCCAGAGTATCCAATCAAACATCCCCATGTCATACGCACACCCGTTTTTATCTTTTTTACCGCATGAATTCTCATTGAATTGAAAAGAATTAAATCTCCCTGGTTCGGTCTGATCTCAAGTTTTGGTTGTCCGATCTTTTTGCTATCACCGACACTAGCTGGATCGTCTATATTTCGTTCTATCTTATATTCGCTTTGAGTTGGCCATTCATCCCAAAGCACTATTTCCCCTCCTGATTCAGACATTTTTAAATATACATTTGCCGCGATGTTATTTATAAGATTCGGCTTATCTTTATAGGATTTGAGAAAACCCCATCCCATTACATCACAATGTGGTACACCAGGGCTATCTTCTTTATGCTCTCTAACTATCCCAGCAAATACTTTTTTATCCCCAAGTTTTGCAAGATGGCAACCATAACTCCAAATATCATCAAGTTCAACCCTCAGTCTATCAATTGGACTTATGTATGGATGTATCAGCCTCCGCATTTCTTTCATCAATGTAGGTGCTTTTTCCTGCTGCTTTTCTAATGCAAGCTCACTTTCACCACATTCAAACAACTCTTGTCCTAATCGACTAACTGATGGGTGATCGGGATAAGCGCTAAAATACTTACTCTTTTTTATTCTCTCGGCGATGATCGCACACTCTTGGTCAAGAAAATAATTCGGTACGATTACCGCATCTATTGAATGGTCTAGAAGTCCAATTAAATGCCATTCTTCGAGATTTTTCGCAGATAATAGGGCATCTTGATTTGTTTTATAACTACCTAGCTTATTTTCATATACAGTCATTGGGTTTTCCTCCAGTTTTGATTCAGAAATGTTGTTGCAGATCGGCATTTATACTATAACGTACCCTTTGCCATCGCTTCCATCAATACCAGTTTTTGGTGAGCGGAATCAGCTTTTACCCGTTGCTCAAGCTGTTGCGCTTGCGCTTGCGCTTCAGCGAGAATAGCGTCCTCATTTACCGTGAGAACTTGGTAGTCTTCCACTAACAGTTTTCCCGCAACCATGACACTTTTAACTTCATGTCCTGAAGCAGCGTACACGAAGTTGGGTACGAGATTGCGAATTGGATCGAGCAGGGTTGGTGAGAGATTCGGAGCGGTAAGATCAATTAAAATCAGATCGGCTTCTTTGCCTACTTCAAGCGAGCCAATCTTGCGATCTAAACCAATCGCCCGCGCTCCTTCAATGGTCGCCATACGTAACACTTCCCAGGCAGGCATAATCGTTGGGTCTTGATATTTTATTTTGTTGAATAAGGCGGTCAGTTTCATCTCATTGAAGATGTTACAACAGTTGTTGCCGCAGGCTTGATCGGAACCGATCGCAACGGGGCCGCCTGCTTGCCGAAAGATGTGTGCGGGCGGCACGAGACCGTCGATAATGGCAATAGCACCCGAACAGAGTGCCATGCTAGCGCCACTTTTGGCCACTTGTATCGCTTCTTCATCTGTGGCATCTGTCAGGTGAACCGCTAGCAACTGTTCGTCCAAGTAGCCAATCTCATCCAGAAAAGCGATCGGACGCTTACCATATCGCTTTACAATTTGTTCAGTTTCCCGCTCGCCCTGCGCCACATGAATATGCAGCATTAAGCTTTCCCGTTGTGCAATCTCCTTGGCTTCACGTAGCATCTCAAGCGGCACCATATCCGCCGCCTGTAGTCCCAACATCGTGGTGATACGTCCCTCTGCCGCTCCATTCCATGCACAGGCAAAGTCCACAGCCTCTGCCATCGCCCGCCGCCCCGCCTTTACATCAAAGGGATAGATGTCTCCCTCCTTCCATTCCGACCAGTCGAGTGGGAATGCGTTAAACGCAGGAGACAGAATGGCACGTACCCCAATTTCATCGAAAAACTCTCCCCAGAGGGGGTAAAGAGACTCAGAATCGCCGAATGTGGTTGTGCCTGCCTTCAGCCCTTCCAACACACTCAAGCGCGTCCCGGCTATGTTCGCTGCGGGTGTCATCTGAAGTCCATAAGGCATTGTCGCGTCCATCAGCCAATTGGTTACATCTTGTGCTACCCCACGCAGAAGAGAACAAGTCGTGTGTATGTGAGCATCAATCAATCCAGGCAACACCGCACAATTCACCGCATCGATCGTTTTGTGGCTTTCAAAACGACTCAGCAACGCCTCCGTCGAATCAACTGCTACAATACGGCTACCCTCAACCGCGATCGCCCCATCGGCAATATACCCCACACCAGTTCCCTGCATCGTAAAGAGATGAGCGTGTATCGCTAATGTATCTACCTGTTTTTTAGTCATAAAACCCTCTATTAATCTATAAATGGCGAATGGTAATGGGTAAAGATACAGGCCATTACTGTGTACGTATCAATTGCATCACTAAGCCTAGTCAAAATTCAGACCTTACTTTTTCAGACCTTACTTTCTTTCGAGACCAAGCACATCGGCATGGCGGATAATACGACGATATGTTTCTTCGATCGCGGCATCGAAATCATTCAGCTTGAAAACCGTACTAACCGCATGACCACCAGAATCTCGGTCAGGTGGATAACCATCTCGCAGAACACGAAACGATGGGAGCACAGGCCAGTCATAGACAGAAAGTGCAATAAACTCGTCGATGGGTATGCCATCCTTGTCAGTCAGCGCAATGTACTCTTCGGGTGATTTCCCTGTTTGAATGTGGTATTTGGCATAACCTGGCATTGCTAGGCAGACAAAAATTGTGTCACGACGAGTTTCCCGCAGCATCAACAAAGTCTGAAGCGTCATTAGGTAGCTGGCTACTGTGGGGAAGTGTTTGCTAGAACCGCCCGCGACAATATACACATTGCGGCCACTCGGATCGAACGTTTTTTGCAGTCTCCCTTGGTCAGTCACTTCGTCCCAACTTCCATAAGTATATGGATCGACAGATGTTGGTTGTAGCACCTGCCACGCGCCCAACTCTCCATTACGCTCCATTACCCAGAACCAGGGCATATTACCACTGTTGAGCAAATCGATCCGATCGGCAATGAGCTTGGGAGGCGCGATCGCATCTTCTCCAATCCAGCCATACGCCTCCCTTTCAAGCTGGCTTAGTCTTGCTACATCTGCCATGACTGCGGGTCGAACCGTCCATGGATAAAGATGCAGGGGAAGGGAAGCAGGGGACAAGCCCAGCTCGGTGAGTGCAAAAGACTGCACCTCAACCAATGCGTCCTGTTTTGAAGTAACCGAGGATTCGATGAGAACCTCCTCTTGGTCTGCCTGTGGCACAATTCTTTCGAGTAAGAAACTGGCTAGCTGCTTAATCGTGGGATAGTCAAAAACCATCGCCACTGGCAGTTCCAACCCTGTGCTAGAACGTAGCTTATTACGTAGTTCGACCGCCATCAACGAATCAATTCCTAAATCGGAGAACCTCTGTTCGTCGGCGGGAACACTTCCTATAATCGGTTCGATTTCAGATTTGATAATGTTCTTTAATATCTCATATCGTTCCTGATGCGAAGTTTGACTTATTTTTTGTAAAAGTGTTTGACTATTTGTGGTCAAGCTTGCCTGTCGCTGCTGTTCCTCTACCAAATGCTCCAAAATAGTTGGTAATGCAACTCGTTCAGCAGGAGAGAGTTTGCGATCGCCGTCCAAAAGCGCCACCAAAGAGTGGACATCACCTTCTTGCAAATATTCCATCAGTAAAGTGGACACCGCGCCATGATTTTGTGGCGATGCAGTGTCCTGAGCTTGTTGAAGGGGATCTGATGCACTGGAAAGATCGAAGCTTTGTGCTGACTGGGTTGGTGCCAAATTAGAGTCGGGAAGCCAATAACGTTGTCGCTGAAACGGATAGGTTGGCAATACCACCTTGCGTCGTTGATATCCCCGATTAAATGCGTCCCAATCAATGTCAGCCCCATGCACGTACAACTCACCCAGACTAGAGAGCATCTGCTGCGAGTCGTTCTGGCTTTCGCGCAAACTGGGCAAGTAGCAAGTAGCAGTCCCTTCTGGGGCAGTTGACTCTTCCTCACTTGCTCGCAGCGCCATACCCAGCAGGGTGGCTGTGGAACCGATTTCGAGAAAGATATTGATACCCTGTTCGTGGAGCGTCCTCACCCCATCGGCAAAGCGCACTGCCTCACGCACATGGCGTACCCAGTAATCTGGTCTGGTGATTTCAGCGATCGCCACTTTCCCTGTGACATTGGAGACAAGCAGCAAATTCGGCTTGTGATAGGTGATGCTGGCTGCCACCTGGCGGAACTCATCCAATATGGGAGCCATGAGTGGGGAGTGGAAGGCATGGGATACCGTCAGTTGGCGTGTCTTAATGCCAACGGTTGCGAGTTGTTCAGCAATTGCCATCACAGAGATGCGTTTGCCAGAGACAACCACGCTTTCTCGCCCATTAATCGCTGCAATTGACACATCGTCTCGGTAAGGCGTAATCGCCTCCTGTATGCGAGCTTCATCTACCAAGAAAGAAACCATTGCTCCGTCTTGAGGTAGCGCTTGCATCAGACGACCACGAGTAGCGATGAGTTTAAGGCCATCCTCTAAAGAAAAGATGCCCGCCACACAAGCGGCCACATATTCACCCACACTATGCCCCATCACCACATCTGGTTTGATGCCCCACGATCGCCACAATTGCGCGATCGCATACTCGAAAGCGAAAAGCGCGGGCTGAGTATAAGCGGTTTGGTGAATGGTTTCTGATTTTCCCTCTGGGTAGAGAATCGAAATTAGTGACTGGTCGAGATATGCGCCAGCACGCAAGATGTCGTCACAATGGTCGAGTGCTTCTCGGAATGTAGGTTGCGTTTCGTAAAGTTGGCGACCCATTCCCACATACTGTGAGCCTTGGCCTGTAAAAAGAAAGGCGATCTTTGGTAAGGATTTGACTTCTCGCTCCCCACCCCGCGATCGCGCGATCGCTGCCAATTGCAAACGCAGTTGCTCTTGAGATTCCGTAACTACCGCAAACCTATGTTTAAAATGTTTGCGCCCTGTATGCGCCGTGAAACAAATATCCGCCAGACGAACATCGGGATAGGTTTCTATCTGAGCCGCATAACGCTGAGCCAGTTCTGGCAGGGCTGCGGGTGTTTTTGCAGATAAGGTTAAAATATGCTGCGTTTGATTAATATCATTAGTAGGTTGCTCTATGTTTGGAGCTTTCTCTAGTACGATATGAGAGTTTGTGCCACTAAAGCCAAAGCTACTGACTCCTGCAAAACGATCGCTGCTAGACCAAGATGTTGTTTCTGTTGGGATGCTGACTGGCGATCGCTCCCAGTCAATGTAAGGATTGGGCTGGTGGAAGTGTAGGTTTGGTGGGATTTCACCGTGCTGCATTGAGAGTACAACCTTGATCAGGCCAGCAATGCCAGCAGCAGCCTCAGTATGACCGATATTTGTCTTGACCGAACCGATAATAAGCGGCTGTGAGCGTTGACCAAAGACTTGCCCAAGCGCACCCATTTCGATGGGATCGCCTAATGACGTACCTGTGCCATGTGCCTCGATGTAGCTAATTTTATCTGGGTGTAGCCCACCATCCGCTAATGCCTGCCGGATAACCGCCTGTTGTGAAGGACCGCTGGGTACGGTTAAGCCACTCGTGTAGCCATCGTGATTGACCGCGACACCACGAATCAAGGCAAGGATATTGTCCTTGTCGGTAATGGCATCGGATAGGCGTTTGAGAACTACCATGCCACATCCCTCAGCACGGACATAACCATCTGCCCGCACATCAAATGTTTTGCAGCGTCCATCAGGCGACAACATACGCGATCGGCAGGCTCTGATAAAGCCATCCGGTGCCAATTGTGTCTGTACACCACCCGCCAAGGCCAAATCGCAGTCCTGTTGACGCAGGCTCTTGACGGCCAATGCCACAGAAACCAAAGAGGATGAACAGGCGGTATCAAGAGCCAGATTGGGGCCAGTAAGTCCCAAATAATAGGATAGACGACCGCTGGCTGTACTATGGCAGTTACCAGAACCAGAGTAGACATCTAGTTCGGAACTATTACGCATAATCAGATCGCGATAATCGCAATCACTGATGCCAACAAAGACCCCTGTCTGTTTACTAAGGCCATTGCCTGTCAGCCCAGCGCGTTCTAATGCTTCCCAACTCACCTCCAAAAGCAGCCGTTGTTGTGGGTCTAAGCTAACGGCCTCGCGCGCGGAGATACGAAAAAAGTCGGGATCGAACCCATCGATCTGCTTCAGAAGACCAGCATGGCGTGCGTACATTTTGTTCGGTGTGGCTGGCATCGGATCGTAATATTTATCCACATCCCAACGGGTTTTGGGAATCTCACTAATTGCGTCAACCCCATTGCGTAACAGTTGCCATAATTCTTCGGGCGTATCCGCACCCGGAAATCGACAACTCATTCCGATAATGGCAATGGGTTCTCGTTGCGCGTATTTTAAACGTTCAAGCTCGGCTTGTAGCTCCTCTATTTTATTCAATGCTTTCTTGACTATAGAAGTCACCTGATTCTCTGGCAAATTATTCATTGATTACACCTCTTGCAAAAGTCGTCGCTGGGGTAATGTGGAGTCTGAAATTAGGCGATCGCGCCCGTCAATTATAAGCTTTTCTTATTCATTAACGGGGTGAGCCGAAGTTCGTATCTGCCGTAAAATTTTCTTTTCTTAAGTAACGATTTATGGTATCGTGACTAACGTTTTTCAAATGTTTGGCACAGTGGGTTAATTATCTTAAAAAATATGCTGAGCCTGCGGAAGAGTAAACGCAAGTTAAGTCGTAATTCTTATGTAAAGGAGCATATCATGCAAGAAAAACGCATCGCAATGTGGTCTGTGCCACGCAGTTTTGGTACAGTGTTGCTACAAGCCTGGTCGAGTCGGTCAGATACCGCTGTCTTTGATGAAATTCTCTCCTTTCCCTATCTCTTTATCAAAGGCAAGGATCTGGGCTTTACTTGGGCGGATCTTGATTCTAGCCAAATGCCCTACACAGATTGGCAATACGTTATTGAGCGGTTAAAGGCTCCCGTACCCGAAGAGAATTTGCAATACATCATCGAGCTGTTAAAGGCTCCCCTGCCCGAAGGGAAATCGATTTGCTATCAGAAGCATCAAGCGTATCATTTAATCGAAGAGATAATGGGGCTTGAGTGGATCTTGCCCTTCACCAACTGCTTTCTGATTCGCCAACCCAAAGAAATGCTCTTATCTTTTCATAAGATTGTGCCGCATTTTACCTTTGAAGAAACAGGCTGGATCGAATTAAAACGGCTGTTTGACTATGTACATCAAAAGAGCGGAGCAATCCCGCCTGTCATAGATGCACATGACCTGCTCAACGATCCGCCGCGAATGCTCTCCAAGCTTTGTCAGGCTGTAGGGGTTGAGTTTACTGAGGCTATGCTCAGTTGGCCCCCCATGGAGGTCGAGTTGAACGAAAAACTAGCCCCTTGGTACAGCACCGTAGCAAGCTCTACCAATTTTCTCCCCTATCAGGCTAAGGATGAGCCGTTGCCGCTACATCTTGTCAATATTTGTGAACGTTGCGATGAAATTTATCAGGAATTATATCAATTTCGACTTTCTTAGTGCTGCGTTCCATAAATGATGTCCAGGTTAAAGAAGTTGTATAGCAAAAGAATCTGGACACGATACGCGATCGCATAATCGGTGATTTATGAGATAATTCTTTTAGAACCGATGTGATATCTTTTGGGTTTCCCTTCTTCACTCACTGTACAAAAGCAAACTTAACCTTCTTGTGTCACTTTCGGCAAAAAATAACCTGGAAGGCTTATAGCAATGGCTGAAACTCATACAGCCTCTTGATTTCAATCTAGAGTTGCCCCTCGTTGCACGAACCCTAGCTTTACCCCATATCGAGTGCTTGTGCCAGCATTCGCGCAATGTCATCCACGCTTTCATTATCATCTATTTTGGATTCTATTGATATGCTGTCTGCTGTCTGTGCTGCTGGTTGCGCCATTTGCTCTGCCTTTTGCATAGAAGCATCATCATCAAACATTTTTGCTACTAGGTAGTCATGTAATGAATTAAGTGTTGGACAATTAAAGAGCAGAGTGGCTGGCAGAGGGCGTTCCAAACTACATATCAACTGATTCCGAAATTCAACCGCCATCAAAGAGTCCAGTCCCATATTCATTAATCCCTGAGAAGGATCGATTTTTTGATTAGAAGCAAAACCGAGAACTTTGAGTGCTGTTTTTTCAAGATGTTCCATCAAAAGGGCATCGCGCTCTGTCTCCGGGAGTGTTTGAAGCTGTTGCCGCAGACTAACTTTATTTGAGGTGCTACCTGCTATTTGCCGCAACTTGGTTTCTTCTTCGCTACGCAAGTGGTGTGCAAAGTATTCATAAAATGGCATATTCATGCCGCCAACATAAGATAGATATTCTGCCCAATTCGTCGGTTGTACAGCAACTTGGGGGATTGTATGCTTATTAAGTTTTTGAATAAGTTCGACGAGAATATGCTCTCCTTGCTTTGGAGGAATTGCCGCGATTCCCTGTTTTTCAAATGATAAATTAGCTGCCATCCCCACTTCTGCCCAAGCCCCCCAGTTGATACTCAAGCTATTGGAGCCCCTGGCGTGACGATAATACATTAATGAATCCAAAAACGCATTGGCTGCGGCGTAATTAGCTTGTCCTGGCTCTTCTATGAGCGACGCAACAGACGAGAACGCGACAAAGAAATCTAAGTCGAGGGTTTGGCTCTGTTGGTGCAGATGCCAAGCTCCGCCTACCTTTGCCGCCATCACCTTTTGAAAACGCTCTCGATTTTGTTGGATCAGGATGCCATCATCCAGAACACCCGCCGCGTGGACAATCCCTTGGATAGAGGTCTTGCTCTGACTTTCTATTAAAAGTCGTTCGCAATCTGCCGCATCAGAGATATCTGCAACAATCAAATCAACCCTAACATCCTCTTGGCGTAGTCGGTCGATAATCGACTGGGCTTCGTTTGAGAGCGTAGCACGGCGACTGTTGAGAATTAAGTGTTTTGCCCCAGCATCCGCAAGTGCAAGTGCCACTTGCAATCCCAGTCCGCCTAATCCACCTGCGATCAGATAGCCTCCATCGGGCTTGATTTCTGTTTGAATCAGCGCGTGATTTTCTACTTGATAACGAATCAACCTTGCAACATATCGTATTCCTTGGCGGTAAGCAATTTGAGATTCACCTTCTGTGGCTTGCAGCTCGTTCAATAAGAGTGGTACTCCATTTGAGAGCGTATCAAAATCCAAACAACGACAATCAAATTCAGGATGTTCGGCACGGATGGTTCGACTCAATGCCCATAAGGGTGCTTGTTCGATCTGTAAATTCGCTAAGTCATCACCAACCGCTTGACTATTTTGTGTAATTAACCATAGTTTGGGTGCCCACTCTATCTCGCTGAGGGCTTGTACCAAATGAAGAAGACCACCACATAAGTTTAGGACGATATCTGGCACTATCAAATTATTAAAAACATTTGTTAGATCGTGACGATTCCACAGATAGAGTACATATTGACAAGGCGATCCACTGTCTGTCAGAGTTTCCAAAAAACATTTATAGTCATTAAGAAAAGCGGGATTAAGTGTGACAACTGTTGTTAATTTTGTCACACCATCGAGGGCGACATCACCAAGATGTCCAGCGCGTGTAATGTGTTGCTCGGTAACAGTATACTCACGCCCAGGCACTACAAAAATACACCGCTTTCCTTGGCTCTGCAAATGTGCTGCCAAGTCCGCCCCTATTCCTTCGGGTTGTGCAAAAAGAAGCCACGTTTCTGCACCTGTTTTATTAACATCCAGCCCCTCCGAGATTAGTAGAGGTTGCGATCGCCAATCGACGGTATAGAGCCAGTCATGCCAAAAGTCTACCCCTTGCAAGGCTTCGGGCATAGCAACACGAGCTTCTAACCCTACAAATTCCGCGATCGCTTGCCCACTCTCATCAAACAGAGAAACTTCCCATGTGTATCTATTTTTTTCTGTGGCATGAACCCACCACGTTTGTCCGCTTGCAGGCTGATAACAACGTAGTTCCTTCAGCGCAAAGGGCACTGTCGTTTCTGATTTCCCATTTTCATCGCCAGACGAAATAGCAAATGGCACTTGCGTACAGGCATCCAACAAACCGGGATGAATTACATATCCGTTGAACGATTCAATGCTTTCCGGTTTTTGCAGACGCGCCAAGGCTTCTCCATTGCCTATCCATACTTTTTCTAACCAGCGAAAACGAGGGCCAAAAACCAGACCTTTGTCTGTGAATGTTTGATAGAAAAGGTTGCGATCGATTTCCTGCGGGCAACGTGCTTGTATTTCTTCTAGCTCCACTCTAGGAGGCACTGTATCTTCAAGCTTAAATTGCCCGTTGGCATGGGTGACGGGTGTCTCAAAATTAGCATCTGTACTGTTGCTCTCAGGTACATCCTCAGCAAAGCTAAACAATTCAAATTGTGTCTCGTTGCCACGCTTGTTTAGCGCAGCATTAGAGGGAGAACAGGCGACTTGCACTGTGCGACTCGCTTCATCAGCGATCGCCAGAGGTAAAGGGAAGGTAACATCTTTTAGCAAATAGGTAGTTTGCTTTGCACTATTCCCTCCTCTTAAATGACCATTTGTATATGACTCGGCAATACTCAGTAGCATTGATAGATAGCTTGCACTTGGCAACACAACTGCACCATAAATGCGATAGTCATCAAGAAAGGGCAATGTCTCTAGACTAAATTCTTTCTCAAAGATTGTTTCGTTGTGACGCGGCAGTTTCATGCACCTGTCGAGTAGAGGATGCAGGCTTTTAGCGGCGTGCTTCTGTTGGGCTGATTCTACCCAGTAACGCTGCCGCTGCCAGGGGTATGTCGGCAGGACAACTTTATGTCGCACATAGTCTTTATCAAAACCGATCCAGTCAATCTCAACACCATGTAGATAGAGTTGACTCAAGCTCTCCAACATCTGCTGCCAGTCGCTACGATGCTCGCGCAAACTGGGCATCATCATCATTGGCGCAGAGGATGAATTCTCAGAACTTTGTAACTCAACCATGCCAAGCAGTGTGGGTTTGGGGCCGATTTCGATCGCGAAATTGACATTCTGTTCGTGTAACACCTTAACCCCATCCGCAAAACGGACAGCCTCTTGCAAATGTCTCACCCAGTAATCGGGAGTGGCGATTTCTTCATATATTCGTCGGCCTGTGACATTCGAGATTAGGTTGAGCTGCGGTGGTTGATAGGTGATTGTGTTGGCAACTCGGCGGAATTGACCTAACATTGGCTCCATCAATGGCGAGTGAAAGGCGTGAGAAACAGTTAGTTGGCGTGTCTTGATGCCTTCGGCAACTAACTGTTGGGTAATCTGTTGTAATGTCTCCCTTTTACCAGAGATAACCACACTCTCTGGGCCATTGATGGCCGCAATAGAAACCTCTCGGCCCAAAGGTGCGATCGCTTGCTCTATGCGCGATTTATTGGCCATCACCGATACCATCGCCCCATCGCGAGGCAATTCTTGCATCAGACGGCCTCTTTCCGCAATCAGTTTGAGACCATCCTCTAAAGAAAAGACACCCGCCACACAAGCGGCCACATATTCTCCCACACTATGCCCCATCACCACATCAGGCTCAATGCCCCACGAGCGCCACAACTGCACCAGTGCATATTCGAGAGCGAAAAGAGCGGGTTGAGTATAAGCCGTTTCATCAATTTGGGATGTTGCGTCCAGTCCCATCTCTTGGCTGGGATAGAGTATTGAGAGGATCGACTTGCCCAAATGCGATCGCAAAATCCGATCGCAGCGATCGATCGTTTGCCTGAAGGTAGGTTGGCTCTCATAAAGTTCTTGCCCCATTCCTACATACTGCGAGCCTTGACCTGTAAAGAGAAAAGCTATTTTTGAGAGAGAGGTCGCCTCAAAGAGCCCCTCTCCCGATCGCGCAAACGTTTCCAATTGCTGGCGCAACTGCGTTTTAGACTCTGCTACTGCGGCAAAGCGATGTTTAAAATGTTTGCGCCCTGTGTTGGCTGTAAAGCAAATATCCGCCAGACTCTCCTGCAAGTTTTTAGTTAGATAAGTCACATAACGCCGAGCAAGTTCTTGTAGTGCTTGAGGTGTCTCTGCTGATAAGGTAAGAACACGCTGCTTTGAATGAATCTCTACAGTAGACGGCTCTATTTTTGGGGCTTCCTCTAACACGACATGAGCATTGGTGCCACTAAAACCGAAAGAACTGATCCCGGCGAAGCGATCGCCCGCAGGCCAAGCTGTGCGTTCTGTTGGGATGGCGATCGGCAATCGCTCCCAGTTAATGCGAGGACTGGGCTGGTGAAAGTGTAAATTAGGCGGGATTTCGCCATACTGCATGGCAAGGACGACCTTAATCAGTCCAGCAATCCCTGCTGCGGCTTCTAGATGGCCAATATTTGTTTTGACTGAACCAATAATTAAAGGCTGCGATCGCTGATTAAAGATCGTTCCCAACGCGCCGACTTCGATCGGATCTCCTAATGAAGTTCCTGTGCCATGAGTTTCTATATAGTTAACTTGTTTTGGTGTGATGCCGCTATTGGCGATCGCTTGGCGAATTACGGCAGCTTGTTGGGGGCCATTCGGAACGGTCAAGCCACTCGTGCGACCGTCTTGGTTGATGGCTGACCCGCGAATCAACGCCAAGATGTTGTCCCCATCGGCTTGTGCGTCCGACAAGCGCTTGAGCACGATCGCGCCACATCCTTCGGCTCGGACATACCCATTTGCCGACGCATCAAAGACTTTGCAACGACCATCGGGAGACAACATACGGGCTTTTGCTAGTGAGATACTTTCCTCTGGCGCTATCAGCCGATAGACTCCCCCAACCAACGCTAAGTCACATTCTCGCTGGCGCAGACTTATCAGTGACTGATGTACAGCCACCAACGACGAAGAACAAGCCGTATCTATTGAGAGACAGGGGCCTGTCAGACCTAGAAAGTAGGATAAGCGACCACTGGCTGTACTATGAGCATTACCCGAAGCCAAATAAGTATCAATTGCTCCTTGCTTCAAGAGTATTTCACGATAATCAAGGTTACTAATACCAACGAATACGCCCGTTGCCGAAGGTGGAATCACCGCTGCGTTTTCCAGTGCTTCCCAAGTCACCTCTAATAGCAAACGTTGCTGTGGGTCAAGAGAAACCGCTTCTCGCGGTGATATGCCAAAGAATTGAGCATCAAACTCCTCAAGTTGCTCGACAAACCCACCAAAGCGAATTGACATCTTGTCTGCGCTTTCCAGATTTCCGTCTACATAGGCATCAACATCCCAGCGGTCTTTTGGTACCTCACCAATAGCATCAACCCCATCACGCAACAACTGCCAGAACTCTTCTGGACTATTCGCACCCGGAAATCGACAGCCCATACCAACGATCGCGATCGGTTCGTGTTGGCTCTCCTTCAACCTGTTAACTTCAGCTTCCAGAGCCTCTATCTTGTGATAGGATTGCTTGACTAATCGTTCGTATATTTCTAGTTTTTTATCCATGTGCTTAACTAACAGCCGGGAAGTCCCTCGGTATATTTAGAGGGGATGAATCTGAGCGCTGCGCGAAGTACCCCGAATAAATTACCGCAGGGATGAAAGGCTCGTCGGATGGAGGTACGGAAGCCGACAATTAGACTCGACTACCGTGGATCAATCTTCTGGAGCATCCTGATTTTCAATATACCTCTAAGTGCAGAAACAGTGACACCTCCACAGGAAGCGATGAAATACGAACTAAGCTGTTTCGCATTTAAACTGTGATTTTTGTGCGGTAAAACTCATTCACTCTTTCAGGGAATTCACTTCTAAGTCGCCGAAAGGAAGTTTCCAATGCAACTCACCTACAAATACCGCCTCAAGCCCACAAAAGCTCAGTTGGCAACGATTGCGACCCACCTAGAACTCTGCCGTAGGCAATACAACTACCGCCTCGGCGAAAGGTTTAGATGGTGGGAATCCACGAGAACACCTATCAATGCCTGGCCAAAATAGGTCAAGTGCCGATGGTATTCCATCGCCCAATACCAACAGGATTCAAGGTCAAGACGGGGACGGTTATTAGAGAGGCAGACGGGTGGTATATTGCCCTGACGTTAGAAGATAAAACGGTTCCCGTGACGGTTGCAGAGATTCAACCGACTACTGAAAACACTCTTGGTATTGACTTAGGAATCACTAATTATGTTTACCTCTCCAACGGTGAAAGAATTGAGAATCCTAGATTCTTGAGGAAATCTGCTGAGAAATTAGCAAAACTTCAGGCAAAGTTGGCTAGTAGAGTCAAAGGCTCTAAGTCTTGGCATATTCTCAAGAGCAAGATTTCTCGGCTGCATCAATTTGTAGCTAGAGCGAGGCTTGATTTTCAATTCAAGACAGCACATGAACTATTTGGCAAGTGTGATGTTTTGGTGGTTGAAGATTTGAGTATCAAGAATTTAACAAGACGCGCTAAAATCAAGACAGACATTGAAGATGGCAACTTGGTTTATTTGCCGAATGGTCAAGCAGCCAAGAGTGGTCTAAACAAATCAATGCTTGATGCTGCTCACGGTCAATTTGCCAATGTCCTCAAGTATGTTGCCTGGAAATTGGGTAAGAATGTTTTGTTCGTCGATCCGAGGGGAACTTCTCAGCATTGCTGGAATTGCCTCAATAAAGTACCGAAAGAATTGTCGGAGCGGTGGCATTCTTGTCAATGCGGCGAGTCTTTAGACCGAGATGAAAACTCGGCTAAGCTGATCAAAAAGATTGGTCTAATTCATCAAAGTGGCGGGGGAACTTCGTCACTCAAAAAAGCCCTTGCACAAAGGGAAATAGAAGCCTGCGGTCTAACGGTACTCCGTTGACCGTCAGGTTCGTTCACAGTTCCATCTCTAGTTTCGCGGCAAGCAACTGCGTTATCTCATCTATTGACGACATCTCATCTTCTTCATCAGATTCAGGCTTTTGTAGCTGCTTAGGTGTTTCTAGCAATTCGTCGGCAAGATAATTCACGAGAGCCTGTTGCGTTGGATAGTCTAAAGCCAAAGTGGAAGAAAGAGAGCAACCCAAACTGGCTTGTAACCTGTTTCTTAACTCGACAGAGGCCAGGGAATCCATTCCCAGGGTAAAGAAGCCCACCTCTTGCTTTGCCAGTAGAGTATTCGCGTCTATTCCCAAAACTAGGGCCACCTGCTCCCGAACATGAGCCTGCAAGAGAGTCATACCCTCTTTGGGCGGAGCTTTCTCTAATTGATCTCGAATATTATGCCCGTAAGCTTGGGAGCGAGAGCCCCTCTCCTGCAAGGTTAGTTTACCGGAGGTGTCAATATTCTTCATCACATCGCTGAAGAACGGCTGCGGAGTCAATTGCCTTGCTAAGAATTGTGGCCAGTCGATCGGCATGACACCCACTTGATGCACCGTACTCTCGTCTTTGAGCAACTGGTCGAGAATTTGCAAACCCTGTGCCAGGGTAATGGTTCCCTCTCCCTGTTTGCTGGACAACTTATCTAGTCCAAGTCGAGCCGCAATTCCCACTTCGCTCCACGTACCCCAATTAATTGATAGGCTCGGTAGCCCTAAGTGGCGACGATAAGAGGCGATCGCATCAAGAAAAGCGTTTGCCGCAGCGTGATTGGCTTGCCCAGCGTTACCGAGCAAAGAGGTGGCGGAAGAGAACAAGACAAAGAAATCTAAAGGCTGATTTTTGGTCAGTGTATGTAGGTTCCACGCACCTGCTACCTTGGGAGCCATCACTTCTTCAAAGGCTTGCCAACTTTGCTGCTGTAGAATCCCATCATTTAATGTACCTGCCGCGTGAATAACGCCCCGTAATGGTGGGTACGTTGCTGCTGCAAGCGATCGGGTTAGTTGTGCTGCATCGGCAATATCGGCTTGTACGACTGTCACGGAAGCTCCCAGTTGCTCTAGTTCGCTTAATTGAGCTTGCTGCTCCTCCCTCGCACCACGTCGTCCGACCAGCACAAGGTGCCTGGCCCCATGCGTAACTAGAAAACGAGCCACCAGTAACCCCAGTCCGCCTAGACCACCAGCAATCAGATAGCTGCCATCGTCGCGGAATGTGAGAGGCTCTTGTTTATCTTCCCCTCTAGTGGGGCGGGCTAAGGGCGAAAGTCTTGCCACATAACGCCTTTGTTCGCGAAATGCTATTTGCTGTTCGCGAGGTCGCGTTTGCAGATCGGGCGCATAAAGAATGGGGAGCGGGGGAGCGGGGGAGCGGGGGAGCAGGGGAGCGGGGGAGCGGGGGAGCGGGGGAGCGGGGGAGCGGGGGAGATGGAA